>CAZNCH010000069.1:0-3400 GCA_964571555.1 uncultured Lachnospiraceae bacterium
CAATGTTAATAAGGGCAAGACGCTCTATGTTTCGTAGAGTGCCTTGCTCGTTTTTTCTCTATTCATTCACATCCACCGTTAAGCCGGAGTTTATAAAGAAGAATACTGAATGGGAGTTTGCTGGCATCTTTGCAGAAATGAAAACCCAAAAAGTGATACAATTTGAAAATATGAACCCTACACAAAAGGCTAGAAATAAGGGTATCTGACACATTAGGTGTTGTCGGAAGCCTTTATTTTTTTGCTCTGAAATTTGAGGATGTGATATAAGGGTTTACATTTGAACCCCCTTGCAGTTGCCGTGACCCCCCTAAAACACTTGACAAATCTCTTTTAATTAAGTATATTAGCAATATCTAATATACTTATAAAGGAGTCGAGTTATGGCACCTAGGAAGAAAGCAGAAGTTGGGAAAGATTGTGTGACTTGTGGGAATTGTGTTAAATATTGTCCCTTTGGTGCAATCTCTATAAGGAAGGGATTATATGCAGTAGTGGATGAGAGCAAATGTGTAGGGTGCGGGAAATGTGCTAAGGCTTGTCCTGCCGAAGTTATTCAGATTATAGCAAGGGAGGACATAAATATATGAAAAGGCATTGGTATGATTATTTATGGATAGTGTCCGCAGTATATTTATTGCTTGGCCTATTCAACATTTTATTTGCCTGGCTCGGCTTAATATGCTTTATTGTTCCATTGCTCATTGCTATTATTGGTGGAAGCAAAATCTACTGTAATAAATATTGCGGACGGGGGCAATTGTTCGAGCTGTTAGGCGGCAAGTTGGGATTGTCACGGAAAAAGGCTCCGCCAAAATTCTTACGATCAAAGTGGTTTCGGTATGGGTTTTTAGCCTTTTTTATGACAATGTTTCTGTTAATGATATGGAACACCTATCTTGTGTTTGCCGGTGCCACTCTCAAGGAAGCCGTTACCCTTTTATGGGTATTTAAATTACCATGGAACTGGACGAACACATCTTTTGTTGCCCCTGGTGTGGCACAGTTTGCCTTTGGATTTTATAGTGTCATGCTTACGTCCACAGTGCTCGGTCTTATTACCATGATTTTATTCAAACCCCGTTCTTGGTGTGTGTACTGCCCCATGGGAACAATGACACAAGGAATTTGCCGGATAAAACATAGAAAAGATTCACATGAAGAAAAAGGAGCGTAAAATGGAAGAAAAGGCGAAACAGATTGCGGAACTGTTAAAGGTATTGGCTAATGAAAATCGTTTGCTGATATTTTGTGCTTTGATGGATCAAGCTATGACAGTAGGCGAGATTGCAAAATGCGTACCCAATCTTACCCAATCAGCCTTATCACAGCATTTAACGCTATTGAAGGCACATGGAATTTTAGACTCTCAGAAGTCCGGCCAGAGCGTCACCTACTCCATTGCGGATCATCGCGTGGAGGAAATTATCCATGTTCTGAAAAAGTATTATTGTGATATGGAGGAAACGAAATGAAGAAAATTTTAATTATACTAATGCTTATTGCATCGTTTGGAACCCTGGTGGCTTGTGGAAGCAATGACCATATAAAGGAAACGGGCGACAATAGCTATTCGGAAAAAGGATATCAAACAATCACCGCTGAAGAAGCGATGGAGATGATGGAAAAGAACGACTCCTATATTTTATTAGACGTTCGTACAGAAGAAGAATTTTCTGAAGGTCATATTGAGGGTGCTATCCTTATACCCGATTACGAGATGAAAGAACAAGCAGAAACCAAACTGCCGGACAAAGACGCATTGATTCTGATTTATTGCCGCAGCGGACGCCGATCGGCATTAGCTGCAAAAGATTTGAGCGATATGGGATATACGCAGGTTTATGACTTTGGAGGAATCATCAACTGGCCATACGATACAATTAGCGAATGAGAAGAGGAGGATGGAAATGTCACTATTTTCGATGTTTACCAAGCAAAACAATGCACTGTCACCACAAGAAGCATATAAACGGATGAAAGAGGATACCGATGCCATAATCCTTGATGTTCGTAATGACGAGGAATATCGTCAGATTCATATCAAAGGTGCAACTCTCATTCCGTTGGACAAGCTTCAAAAGCAAGCTGCCAAGAAGCTTCCCGATAAGGATGCACAGGTATTGGTGTATTGTCACAGTGGTGCAAGGGCATTAAGTGCAGTCAGTCTGCTCTCTCGTATGGGATACACCAATGTACACAGTTTTGGCGGGATTATTAATTGGCCATATGAAACTGTATAAAAATATAGCTAATTCGTTTTAAGACGGATTACAGCAAGCTTGCTTGCGTAAGACTGTTTGAATGAGCTATAACAGGTTCCTTGCAAAATGATACGAAAGAAGGAGGAAACAACGATGGGTCGTAAAATATTAATCGTTGGTGGAGTTGCCGGTGGTGCAAGTGCTGCTGCAAGGCTTCGCAGGTTGGATGAAAATGCTGAAATTGTTATGTTTGAACGAGGAGAGTTCATCTCTTTCGCAAACTGCGGCCTGCCATATTATATCGGCGGTGAAATCAAGGAAAAGTCGGCACTGACATTACAAACACCTGAAAGCTTTCATAAGCGTTTCGGGGTAGATGTCCGTGTATTGCATGAAGTAACTAAAATCAACAAAGGGGAACAAAGTGTAACGGTAAAAAACTTGATGTCCGATGAAGTCTATACGGAATACTATGATCAGCTGATTTTGTCCCCTGGGGCAGCACCCATTGTTCCGAATATCGAGGGTGCTGGTTCGAAGCGCGTATTCACGCTGAGAAATATTCCGGATACTTATCAGATTAAAGATTTTATTGCACAGGAAAATCCCAAAAGTGTTATAGTAGTCGGCGGCGGTTACATCGGCATAGAGATGGCAGAAAATTTAGCCAGTGCCGGACTTCATGTAACGGTAGTGGAAATGGCGGACCATGTCATTGCCCCCTTGGACTTCGATATGGCCTGCGATGTGCATCGGCATTTGAGGGGAAACGGCGTGGAGCTTTTGCTTCAGCAAGCGGTTTCGGGAATCAAGGAAGATCATGACAAGCTTTGTATTCAATTAAACGATAGCAAAATCAGTGCCGATATGTTAATTATGGCAGTAGGCGTCCGTCCGGAAAGCAGTCTGGCGAAAGATGCTGGACTGCACGTGAATGAACGTGGTGCGATTATTGTCAACGACTTTATGCAAACTTCCGATACACATATTTATGCCGTTGGTGATGCCATAGAGATTAAAGATTTTGTTTCGGGAGAAAGGGCTATGGTTCCTCTTGCGGGGCCGGCAAATAAGCAAGGGCGCATTGCTGCAGATAATATTTGCGGAATTCGTTCCCAGTATAAAGGTACCCAAGGTTCTGCTATTTTGAAGGTGTTTGATATGACGGTAGCAACTACCGGAATCAATGAAAAGAC
>CAZNCH010000069.1:3500-9489 GCA_964571555.1 uncultured Lachnospiraceae bacterium
CTTCATAGTTTTCTATTTGTCAGATGGTCTTTACGATCTATGAAAACATAAGATTAAGGCTTGCCAGAAAATAGGATCTGGCAAGCTTTATTTATGATGATATTGATGGTAATGGCACTTATAACAACTGAAATTTATTTTTATGAAAATCAATCAGCCCATCCTGCTTCATTCGAGACAATTCATGTGACAGTGAACTCCTATCTACGCATAAAAAATCAGCCAGTTCCTCTCTGTTAAATGGGATCTTCATACTTCGCCCCTGTTTTTGTGCCACTGCTTGCAGATAGTTCAGGATTTTTGCTCGCAAGCTTTTCTGACTGATTACTTCCATACGGTTTTGCAGTGTGATATTTTTATCGGCAAGCACATACAACATATTTTCAATTAGCTTTGTATGAAATGTACATGAATTTGGGCAGGTGCGAAGAATGCGGGAGAAGTCTAATAATAATACTGCGGCGTCACTGCGCGTTTGTACACTTACCGGGCTTTCTTTGCCCCCTGCACAGCAAAGAGCCTCTGCAAAATAATCCCCTTCTTCTAAAATCGACATAATGGTTCGATCACCCTCTATATTTTCCTTTAGAACATGGGCGCTGCCGATTAAAATCACTCCAATGTGATTTACTTCATCACCTGCCCTAAAAATGAACTCATCTTTCTTATAATCCCGTAGTTTGGCATCCAAGCAGGTCAGCATGGAATACAGATTTTTTTCATCTATATCATTAAATAATTTCACTTCTTCAAGAACTGGAAAATATCGCTGCATCGTATCACCTTTTTTAATTTACGTGGTAAATACCACGTATTATTTTCTTTTATTATAGTAAACTACAAGTAGAAAGTCAAGGAAGGTGATGAATAATGAAACGCAAAATCATAAAAATAAAAGAAGAACTGTGCAACGGATGCGGTCTTTGTGCAGAAGCCTGCCATGAGGGGGCGATAGGAATGGTCGATGGGAAAGCAAAGCTGCTTCGTGACGATTACTGTGACGGACTTGGTGATTGTTTGCCTGTCTGCCCGACAGGAGCCATTTCCTTTGAAGAACGAGAAGCTGCCGCTTATGATGAAGCCGCCGTGAAAGCAAATATGGAGAACCGCGGAAAAGTACCGCCTGTCGGCGGTTGTCCCGGCAGGGGCGCTCACGCCATCAAGCGAGAAGCAATACCCGATGAACCACTCGCCTGTGGTTGTCCGGGCAGTAATACCAAAGCTATCGAAAGAACAGCGCAGGCATCAACCAATCTGCATGAAAAAGAAGCGGACAGCCAACTTATGCAGTGGCCGGTACAGATTAAGCTGGTACCTGTAAACGCACCTTATTTTGACGGTGCAAAGCTCCTCGTCGCTGCTGACTGCACTGCCTTTGCTTATGGGAACTTTCATGAAGAGTTTATCAAAAACCATATCACTTTAATCGGCTGTCCGAAGCTGGATGAGGGTGATTATTCTGAGAAACTAACGGAAATACTAAGGGAAAATAACATCAAAAGCGTGACAATTGTGCGTATGGAAGTACCTTGCTGTGGCGGATTGTCTAATGCTGCTATCAAAGCATTGCAAAATAGCGGGAAAATGATTCCATGGCAGGTTATCACTATATCAACGAACGGCGAGATTATTGACGGATAAATTAAGTAGGAAAGGAGCTGCTCTATGAGACTTAAAGACAAAACAGCGGTTATCACAGGTGGTGCGGCGGGCATTGGCCTTGCTATTGTCAAGTTGTTTGTAAAACATGGAGCTAATGTTATCATTGCCGACATTAACCCCGATACCGCTCAAAAGAACACTGCGGAAATAGAGGGAACGATTGATATACAAAAAGCAGATGTTTCAGTTCGTTCCGAAATAGAGGATGTTCTGGATACTGCCGCTACGAAATATGGCAGCCTGGATATTCTGGTTAATAATGCGGGGATTCTTGACCGTATGCTTCCGGTGGGTGAAATAGAAGATTCTGTGTGGGATAAGGTAATGAATGTGAACCTAAATGGCACCATGTATGCGTGTAGACGTGCAGTTCAGATTATGGAAAAGCAAGGCAGCGGCAATATCATTAATATGGCGTCCATTTGCGGATTGCAAGGTGCACGTGGCGGTGTAGCTTATACTGCTGCTAAGCACGCCATTGTGGGACTTTCAAAAAATATCGGGTTTATTTATGCAGATAAAGGAATTCGTTGTAACGCAATATGCCCCGGCAGCATACGCACTGAAATTGCAAATACCGTACTCCACAACGCCAGCCCTTTGGGGATGAAAAAGACTCTGCTTGGGCTTTCGGCAAACCCGTCCCACGGAACAGCGGAGGAGATCGCCAATATTGTGTTGTTTTTGGCAAGTGATGATTCAAAGTATATTAATGGCACAACAATCACTGCTGACAGTGGTTGGACTGCATACTGAAAGGAGGATAAAAATGGAGAAAGCCTATCAGTTTCATCAATCCAATGAAAAGATTGTAGAGAAGATTTTAGATGATGATGTGGTTATGATCAACCACATAATTTTAAACACCGGCGAAGCAATGCCACAGCATGATTCCAATTCAAACGTGTATATGCTTGTGATTCGCGGTGCTGTAACCCTGCAACTAGCAGAGAACCCTGCAAAGCAATATGGGCATGGGAGTATCATCAACATACCAGGACATATAAGAATGAATATTTCGAATACTGGTACAGAGCAACTAGAATTCTTTGTTGTGAAAGCGCCAAGCCCCAGACTGTTTGGCAAGGACAGAAAGGAGGAAATCTGATGAAAGCGACAATTGACCGAGATGGCTGCATTGGCTGCGGTGTATGTGCTGACACCTGTCCGGAGGTTTTCCGCATGGCGGATGATGGACTGGCAGAAGTTTGTGGCGACATTACAGAAGAAAACGCAAGTGAAGCCAAGGAAGCGGCAGATAACTGCCCCGTTACTGTAATTACGGTTGAATAAAAATTAGGAGGTAGCAATTATGAGTAATATGTTTTGTTTTCAATGTGAACAGACAGCGAAAGGAACCGGCTGCACCATAGCAGGTGTATGCGGCAAGCAAGACCATACTGCCAATATGCAGGATAATCTGACCAGTGCGTTAATCGGCCTGGCACGGGCGGTAGATGGAAATGAGCCAACCAAAGAAATAGATCTTTTGATGATGGAGGGGCTTTTTACCACCGTCACCAACGTTAGCTTTGATGATGATTCCATCGATAAACTGATTCGCAAAATTCATGATGCAAAGGATGCATTAAATCCGCAGTGTGATAGCTGCGGCAGTGTATGTGGACGCAATGACGACTATGATATGAACACACTTTGGGGTGACAACGAGGATATACGTTCCTTAAAATCGCTGATTTTATTTGGCCTGCGTGGTATGGCAGCCTATGCCTATCATGCATATGTGCTTGGCTATACCGACAAAGAGGTCACAGACTTTTTCTATAAGGCATTGTTAGCGGTGGGCAGTGACCTTAGTATGGACGATTTGCTACCCCTTGTTATGGAAACTGGGCAGGTAAACCTAAAGTGTATGGAACTTCTTGATAAGGCAAACACTGAAAGCTATGGCAATCCGGTACCGACAACTGTTCCTTTGACTATCGAAAAGGGCCCGTTTATTGTAATCAGCGGCCATGACCTGCACGACTTAAAACAGCTTTTAGAGCAGACCAAAGATAAAGGGATCAATATCTATACCCACGGTGAAATGCTCCCGGCTCACGGCTATCCAAAACTAAAGGAATATCCGCATTTGAAGGGTAACTTTGGAACAGCATGGCAGAATCAGCAAAAAGAGTTTATTGATATCCCCGCTCCGGTGCTATTTACCACTAACTGTATTATGCCGGTCAAGGAAAATTATAGTGACCGTATTTTCACCACGGCGGTTGTTGCATATCCTGAGATGGTTCACATTGGAGAAGATAAGGATTTTACACCGGTTATCGAAAAGGCACTGGCACTTGGCGGGTATACTGAGGATCATGCCATGACTGGTATCAATGGCGGAAGCACTGTAACAACTGGATTTGCTCATGGCACCGTATTATCCGTTGCTGATAAGGTAATTGAGGCAGTAAAATCGGGCGATATCAAACACTTTTTCTTGGTAGGCGGCTGTGACGGTGCAAAACCGGGACGCAACTACTACACCGATTTTGTGAAGCAAACGCCGGATGATACTGTTATTCTGACACTCGCCTGCGGAAAATACCGTTTCAACGATTTAGACCTTGGTGAAATCGGCGGACTGCCACGAATCATGGATATGGGGCAATGCAATGATGCCTATTCCGCCATCAAGGTGGCACTTGCGTTGGCAGAAGCTTTTGAATGCGGCGTCAACGAACTTCCGCTGACACTGGTACTAAGCTGGTATGAACAAAAGGCTGTGGCAATCCTCTTAACATTGCTTTCCCTTGGGATTAAAAATATTCTCATCGGGCCAAGCCTGCCTGCATTCGTATCCGAGAATATTTTGAATTTCCTTGTGGAGAATTACAATCTCACACCGGTTTCCACGCCGGAAGAGGATTTGAAGAAAATTTTGAAATAAACAAGGATATTGCGAGGTGTAATCGACTAAGCACTGAAGAAAGGCCTGTGAGCATGGTTGAAACACACTATGTTTACAGGCTTTTTATAATTGTGTCTCTGAGGATTCATAAAAATGGCGGCATGATATGTGATGGTTATAGTTTTATAGAAAATGTTTTGACAGTAATCTTATTCACGCAGCTATTAGATCGACCTACTTATCGTAAAGATAGCTACCCGTCTGCTCAGACTAATTTTGCACACGAGCCTTCCTGTGTGTTGCATAGGGAAGGTTCTAAACAAAGACAAGCCGTCATTATCAAATACAATTCAATGCGTTTCGGAGTTTAACGACGGCAAAAGGGGGTTGCCGCCGTGTTCGGTCTTTCCGTTCGACATAAATGTACAATGTATGACCTGTTAAAAAAAGGATGGCACCACCAGGGGATAGTCATGCCCTTTGGCGGGGCGAGACAGAAAATAAGATAAAAAATCACACAATGCACCGTAGGATGAAAATAACCTACGGTGCATTTTTTCTGTCTTTTTCTGTTTTGATGGAAATATATGTAAGTTCATGCGGTGGATGCTCCATTCGAGGGCCACCATTCCCCTTTCTTCAGAAATTTTGAAGGAAGGAGGAAAGGTTGATGAGCAAGGATTGGTATATCTGGCTTGATGGAATCAAGGTTTCTGTTACCGAAGAAGTATACCGTACATAGGCTTGATGAGTATCAGCTTGCAGCGGAATCGTTGAAGGAATATGTATTAGAGGAAGGCTTCGAGATTCCCACTACGTCTGAGGATATCGAGAAGGCTCTTAACGAGTTTAGAAATAAATATGCGCCAGAAGTGTTGGAGTCTTTAGACGATGATGCGTTACTATCGGCAATCTTTTATACGATTGGCGATAATACAAATGCGCTTTGTTGCTGGCTTGAAATGAACAAAGAATGCAGGTCGTATTTTGGGAGCATTGCTGGAGGTTCTGCCTATAAGTTTGGATTGTTTCAGAAAAGAGAAACTGGAATATGGACAACGGGAAGTCCTCAAAAACCGCAGGAGCTTTCCGAGGCGGATGCTCTTGCTCTCGGAAAAGATATCCGAGATGCACTTGTAAAAGGAGTGCGCATAATTCAGGAGGCAAATCTTGATTCTCTTGAAGCATACGAAAAACTGGATGATACCTTAAAGGATGAGGTGGGAAGCCAGTATTACAATTGGGGTTGGTTTCATAAATACTTTTCAATCATCTGCAACGATAAACTTTGCGGATTTCATTCTACAGATTGGCAAATGCACGTGTTGCGCGCATTGAGAATTAGACCGAGTGATATGTAACATGAATTTAAGCATAGTGGGAAGGTATAGCTAATGTAATATGATACGCATGAAATAAAGTCTATTGATATGTTCCCACGAACAGAAAAACTGTTGATATGTTCCC
>CAZNCH010000070.1:0-9455 GCA_964571555.1 uncultured Lachnospiraceae bacterium
ACCGCCGGAGACAATTACGGAAGACCGCTTATAAACGGAAAGGACAGCCAATGAAACGAGGTTTGGTTATGGAGGGCGGCGCCATGCGGGGAATGTTCACCTGCGGTGTGCTGGACGTCTTTCTGGAAAACGAAATCACCTTTGACGGCGCTGCGGGAATCTCTGCCGGCGCCGTTTTCGGGTGCAACTTTAAATCAAAACAGATCGGACGCGCGCTCCGTTATAACAAAAAATACTGCAAGGATCCCAGATATTGCAGTTTTCGCTCTCTTCTCAAAACAGGAAACCTTTACGGCGTGGAATTCTGTTATCATGAACTTCCGGAAATTCTGGATCCGTTTGACCACAATACTTTTGAAGCGAATCCGTTGGAGTTTTATGTCGGCGCAACCGATGTGCAGACCGGAAAATGCATCTATCACAAATGCAGTAACGGCAGAGAAACGGATCTGAAATGGATGCAGGCTTCCGCCTCCATGCCCGGCGTCTCAAGGCCGGTCTTTATCGGCGGCAGGCTCCTGCTTGACGGCGGGATTACCGACGCCGTTCCCTATGCCTGTATGGAGCGGCTTGGTTACGACCGAAATGTGATCATTCTGACGCAGCCGCGGGAATATCGTAAAAAAGATCACTGGGCAACGCCGCTGTTTCGGGCTGCGCTCCACCGATATCCCGTACTTGCCGCTGCCATGGCGGCGCGCTCCAAGGTCTACGGTCAACAGATCGCCGCAGTCAACGAGCGCGACGCTGCGGGAATTTCCCTTGTGATCCGTCCCCCGAAGCCGCTTGGAATCAGCAGAACCGAGCATCATCCGGAAGAACTGCAGCGTGTCTATGATCTCGGTCGCAGCGAAGCTGAAAAGAATCTGGAACGGGTTCGCGATTTCCTTGCCTGATCCGGCAACTGCGCAACAACGGGAGGATGTTATCATCCTCCCGTTGTGATCAATGGACTTCCTCTCAATACAGGCCCTGATTATGTCAGTGCCGCCGCAACCTCTTCGAAACCGAGTCTGGTTGCATTCTGCTTCGCCATCTGTATCTGCTTGTCGTAGATTCCGGCGAAATCCTTCGTCTGTCCCTGCATCAGCGGATTCACGTTCCCTTCTTCCGCAAGTTCGCTAAAGTCGGTCTTCGATGCAAGAAGATCATCGCCAATCGAAGAAACCCGATTCATCGATGTCCTGCTGACACGATTCGTGTTGTATATATATGGCGTTGCCATTGGCGCGCCGATTGCACCGATTCTCATGATGTCTTCCTTTCTGTTCGTGTCACAATTATACCTCTATATGACATATTTGGCAACCGCTATTTTGTGTCCCGCGTCCTGTCTACGTTTCCAAAGATTCCAAAGCGCCGCAGCCGATCCTGCAACTGCCGCAATCGTGGGTGCATGCGTCTTCTGTCGGCACATAGAGCAGGATCCTCGGATTGCTCTGTGCCGCCGCTTCGAAGACTTCCATCAGGGAGAGGGCATACAGTTCCAGCTTCGCCAGCGCGTCCGGATGGATCAGTGTGATGATACAGAACGGAAACTCAGTCAGACAATCATAGAGCGCATCCAAATTGTTACCGTAGTGATCAGGGAGCGCAAGTTGTTCTTTCAAATAAGCATGTAATTTCTCTTTTGTCCCAATCTGTGCAAAATCCAGAAAAAATTCTTTCGGTTTTCGAGGGCTTGCTTCCGTATTTTCTTTCCTCATTTCTAACCTCCGCGTTTTGATTTGACCTGCGTTTCGCTCGATGCTTCCAACTGACGCATCCCGCTATCTTGCCTCTCCGATACTGACGCTTCCGTCGTCGTTCACCCTTACTTCGGCAAAATGTTCATAATGATCTTCCGAGTAATAATATTTTCCGCTTTCTGTGAACACCAACCTTCTCGCGCCCCTGTTCTTACCATGATGCGTGTCGATATCGCATTCCCGATAGCGTTCCTTCTCCGGCAGTTTTTTCTCATAGTTCCCGAAATCATCACCGCCGATGGCGGCGTCCTCCCGATAGGCTTCGACCGAACCGCCCTGCCAGCCCAGTGCTTCCGCTTCTTTTTTGGTGATATAGTTCGGGGGAAGTTCATGGTACCGGTTTAAATAGAGCACCACATTTTCCACATCATAATAGTATGCGCCTTCCGACGGCGGAGCAACGTTTGACGCACATCCGATGAGACCCTGCACGACCAGCAGCGCCGAGAGAAAGACGGCAATGATTTTCACAAATTTTCGAGTCATTTCGCACCCTCGTTTCCTTGCACCGCAATTTCCTGCATATCCTCAAGCAGTGCTCTGATTTCATTCAATACCGCTTCTGCGTCTGCATGCGGGTTTGAGAATCGGTAGATAAAATACGGCTTCGCCACAGGTTTCAGAATCAGCCGCCCGCGATATCGGTTGATATAAGCGCCGATCAGTTCATTCCGATAACGCGCCCCCTCGCAAATCGTCAATTTTACCGCTCCCATTTCCTGTTTCATTCCGGAAATAGATACCTGCGCCGCAAGGATTTTTAAACAGGCAATTTCCAACAGATTCAGCACTGCAGAGGGCAGAGCGCCGAAGCGATCGATGAGTTCATCCTCCATATCGGATCGTTCCGATAAACTTTCGATGCTCGCGATCCGTTTATAGATCTCAATCTTCTGGTGCTCGTTCACGATATAACGTTCCGGAATGAAGGCGTCTACATTCAGTTCCACGCTGACCGTCTCTTCCGCAGCGGTGGCAAGCCCCTGTTTCTTTCGAATCGCTTCGTTCAGCATCTTGCAATACATGTCATAACCGACAGCTTCCATGTGTCCGCTCTGCCGCTCTCCGAGCAGATTTCCCGCACCCCTGATCTCAAGATCGCGCATGGCGATTTTGAAACCGCTGCCGAGTTCGGTGAATTCACGGATCGCCGTCAATCGCTTCTCCGCCACTTCTTTCAGCACCTTATCCTTCTTGTACATCAGGAAGGCATAAGCCGTGCGATTCGAACGACCCACGCGCCCTCTCAACTGGTAGAGCTGGGCAAGTCCCATTTGATCGGAATCATGAATGATCATGGTGTTGACATTGGAAATATCCAGACCGGTTTCGATGATTGTCGTGGAGATCAGCACATCGATCTCTCCGTTGACGAAGTCGAACATGATCCGCTCGAGTTCCTGCTCTTTCATCTGCCCGTGCGCATAAGCGACCGTTGCGTCCGGCGCCAGATTGCGAATCGTAGCCGCCATATCGGCGATGGTACGCACGCGGTTATAGACATAGAAGACCTGTCCGCCTCTTGCCAGTTCCCGTCGGATCGCTTCCCGCACCATTTCCTCGCTGTATTCCATCACAAAGGTCTGGATCGGCATACGATCCTGCGGCGCTTCTTCCAGCACGCTCATGTCCCGAATCCCCACCAGACTCATGTGCAAGGTTCGCGGAATCGGCGTCGCGGTCAGCGTCAGCACGTCCACATTTTCTTTCAGTTTCTTAATCTTCTCTTTGTGGGAGACTCCGAAACGCTGCTCCTCATCCACGATGAGTAGCCCCAAATCCCGATAGACGACATCTGCAGAGAGCAGTCGGTGCGTGCCGATCACGATATCTACCAGTCCCTTTTTCAGATCTGAAACCGTTTTCTTCTGCTCCGCAGTCGTCCTGAATCTGCTCAGCAGATCGATCCGAACCGGATAATCCTTGATTCTCTGCAAAAAGGTGTGAAAATGCTGCTGCGCAAGAATCGTGGTCGGAACCAGATATGCGACCTGTTTCCCGTCCTGAACGGCTTTGAACGCCGCACGAATCGCGATCTCCGTTTTGCCGTAGCCCACATCTCCGCAGATCAGCCGATCCATGATCTTACGGCTCTGCATATCTTTCTTGGTATCCTCGATCGCAAGCAACTGATCCTCTGTTTCCTCAAACGGAAAACGTTCCTCGAATTCCGTTTGCCAGATCGTATCCTTGCTGAATTCGAAGCCTTCTCTGGCGTTTCTGGCGGCATAAAGCTCCACCAGATCGGTGGCGACGATATCCACCGCCGTCTTCACCTTGCTCTTGGTCTTGATCCATTCGCTTCCGCCCAACTTATTGATCTTGGGCGCGGCGGCTTCCTTCGAAGCATACTTCTGCAGCGCATCGAGCGCGGTTGCGGGAATATAGAGATTGCCCCCGTCACGGTATTCGATCTTCATGTAATCCTTGGTGACCTGATCCACGTTCACCTGTTCAATCCCGCGATAGATTCCCAATCCGTGCACTTCATGCACCACGTAATCTCCGACATTAAGTTCCGTAAAACTCTGAATACTTTGACCGCGGTATTTCTTCTTCGGTCGTTTCCTCTGCTTTTGCGTCGTGAAAATATCCGATTCCGAAATGACTACGAATTTCAGAAGCGGATATTCGAAACCCTGCCGGATCCGCCCGTAACTCACCATCACTTCTCCCGGCGCAACCCGATGCGTCAGATCCTCGGTGTAGAAAGACGATATGTCGTTCTCTCTTAAATCTTCGCTCAAGCGCGCCGCCCTTGTCCGACTTGCGGAAAGCAGGAGCACGCGGTATTTGTTCTTCTTATAGCGCCTCAAATCGACCAGCAGCGCCTCAAAACTGTTGTTATAGGTATTCACCGATTTGGTGAGTACGGAATGCTTCGCAAGTGTCTTGTAAATCCCCTTTCGGACCGGAAGTGCAGACAGGGCAATCACGTGCAGGCGGGCAAGTTTCGCAAAAATCTCTTCCTTTCGATAGAGCAGATCCGCCTGCCCGGGCAGTACATAACCTTTGGCGAGTCGCTGTTCTCTGCTGTCCCTGAATTCCGTCTCAACGACATCGCCCATCTCATAGAGTCTGGTCGGTTCGTCCAGAACGAGAAGCGTTTCTTCCGCATTGAAACAATCCAGCAGCGAACCGTGTTCCCTGTAAAAATAATCCAGATAACTCTCGACATTACTCCCTGCTGCGCCATAGGATAACAACTGTTCGCAGAATTCTTCGGTCTGAGACCTGATGCGGTAGGCTGCTTCGGTCTTCTGCGCGGCACGGAACGCCTGCTCGCATTTTTCCGTTTCTTTTCGTAGTTTTGCAATGCCGGCGTTTCTTTGTTCTTCGGTCAGGATCACCTCGGATGCCGGAAGCAGCGTGAACGCCTTCACCGGCTCCAAGGATCGCTGGCTGAGAATATCAAAACTGCGGATCGAGTCGATCTCATCTCCCCAGAGTTCAATTCGGATCGGATTTTCTTCCGTCAGCGGGAACACGTCGACGATGCCGCCGCGCACGGAGAACTGTCCTTCCGTCTCCACCTGGTAATTTCGCTCATAACCGAGCGCAACCAGCCTTGCGGTGAAATTGCTCATGTTGAATTGATCGTTCTCGCGGACAGTGACAAGGTTTGCTTTCATGACAGAGATGGGAACAATATGATTCATCAGCGCATCAAAGGTGGTAACCAGCGTTGCTTCTTCCGCAAGCAGCAGCGGTTTCAATGCCTTGATTCGCTCTTTGGTCTGAAGATTCCCGTGGACATCCGCCTGATAGAAGATTAAGTCCTTTGCCGGGTACAGATAGGTGTTCTTGTCGTAGAAACGATAATCTTCGTAGATTTCGCGCGCTTTTTTCTCATCATAAGTAGCGATGATCCGATAGGAATAACCATCGCCGAGTCCCCACGCCATGTGCAATTTCTGGGAGTCAATCGCGCCTTCGATCTCGATTACGCCGAACGATTTCAATTCCTTTTTGCATTCCTCGAAATCAACGAGTTCTTCCAGCGGTGTTTTCAATACGTTCATTTATTCTTCCGGACTCTCTTTTGCTGTCAGCTTTCTGTTGTACAGGCTCATCGCTTGATCCGCTCCCTCGGTCAGAATCGTTTTGATCGCCTCCGTTGCCCGAATGATCGCGGCATCGATCAGAGAACGTTCCTCATTCGTAAAGTGACCGAGCACATAATCTGCCAGATCATATTCTTTCGGCTTTGCGCCGACGCCGATCCGAATGCGGACAAACTGCATGGTATTGACCGCGCCGATCACCGATTTCATTCCGTTGTGTCCGCCGGCGCTCCCTTCCTTGCGAATCCGGATCTGTCCGGGCGCAAGATCGATATCGTCATAAATGACGATTAGCGATTCGGTCGGATCGACCTTATAATACTGCACAAGATCCAGCACGCTGAGACCGCTTAAGTTCATAAAGGTCTGCGGTTCCGCAAGAATCACCTTTTCGCTTTCTATCATCCCTTTTCCGCAAATCGCACGATGTTTCTTCATTTCAATGCTGATATTATATTTATCCGCCAGCATATCTACCGTATCGAAGCCCACATTATGCCGCGTATTCTTATATTCTGTTTTCGGATTGCCCAAGCCTACGATAAGATACATCATTTCTCCTCTTTTCCCCGTCTCATTTTATCCGTTTCACCGAAGAATTGCAAGGAAAGCGACCGGCAGGATGATCGGAGAGGGGCTTGTCATTTTCCTCAATCTGAGGTAAACTGTTTGAGTGAACATCGCTTCGCAGGATTAGTCTATCGGTAGGGCGCCAGCTTCCCAAGCTGGATAGGCGGGTTCGACTCCCGTATCCTGCTCTCTTTTCCCAAACATCAGGCGTCCACGCATCTCGTGTGGCGCCGTTTTTTTAACACGGAGGTATTCAATGCTGCGACTCATTCTGTTCGGGCTCTTCATGTTAATCTATGTTCCCTTAACCGTTCTTTTCTTTCCGATCAAATGGCTCCTTGGACTGATCCGTCCGGAACTTGGCGATCGACTGTCCTACGCAAACGTTCGTTTTTTGTGTATCACGGTTCGTTTCATCGCCGGACAGGTGCCGAAACTCTACGGATTAGAACACCTGCCCCAGGACGAAACCCTTCTCTATGTCGGCAACCACCGCAGTATGTTCGACATCCTGCTTACGCTTCCGAGCCTTCCCGGCAGACCGATCCTCATTGCCAAGAAAGAACTCGAAAAGATTCCGGTATTAAAGCAATATATGAACAGCATTCACTGCCTGTTTCTCGATCGCGACAACCTGAAAGAAGGCATGAAAGTGATCCTTGCCGCAATTGATCTGGCACGCCGGGGACGCTCCGTTTTCATCTACCCGGAAGGCACCCGCGCCAAGGATGACGACATGCTCCCTTTCAAGGAAGGCAGTTTTAAGATTGCAACAAAGGTTGGTCTCCGCATTGTTCCGATTGCCATCAAATATGAGGGTTCCGTAACGGAAGACCATCTCCCGATCCTTCGAAAAACACCAGTTTCCGTGATGTTTGGTCAGCCGTTTGCATTGAGCGAACTGTCCGATGAAGAACGCAAATTCCCCGGCCAATACGCCAGGGAACGCATTCAAGAAATGTTGTCTAAGTTGAATTAGTCGGGCTGCTTGCCGATATAGGCGAGAATTCCGCCATCTACATACAGGATCTGTCCGTTGACGAAGTCAGACGCCCTGCTTGCCAGAAACAGCGCTGGTCCCATCAGATCCTCCGATGTTCCCCAGCGTCCTGCCGGTGTTTTGGAAAGGATGAAACGGTCAAACGGGTGTCTGCTGCCATCCGGTTGGAGTTCCCGCAGCGGCGCTGTCTGTTCTGTCGCAATATAACCCGGACCGATTCCGTTGCATTGAATGTTGTAAGCGCCGTATTCCGACGCAATATTGCGGGTCAGCATTTTCAGACCGCCCTTTGCCGACGCATAGGCGGACACCGTTTCCCGACCGAGTTCCGACATCATGGAGCAGACATTGATAATCTTTCCTCCTCCGTTCTCAAGCATGGACGGAAGTACCGCTTTTGCCGCAATAAAAGGTCCGACCAGGTCAACATCCACGACTCTTCTGAAATCTTCCGCTTTCATTTCCGTCATCGGAATCCGTTTGATGATCCCCGCATTATTCACCAGAATATCGATCTTGCCGACTTCTTCCGCGATCCTTTTCACAAGGTTCTGCACCGCCTTTTCGTCCGTGATATCACAGACATAGCCTTTTGCATCAATCCCGTCTTCCCGATAGGCGTTCAATCCCCTGTCTACCGTTTCCTGTCTGCTGCAGTTGAAGACAATGCGCGCCCCTGCCTGTGCATAAGCCTTTGCAATCGCATAACCGATGCCGTAAGCCGCGCCGGTAACCCACGCAACCCTACCCTTTAACGAGAACAACTCTTCCATTTCACATGCTCCTTTTCCGATTTCTCACTTTCTGCTCCGCCTTTGCGAATTAACGCAGATCTCCTGTCCTGATATTGTCCATATCATCAAATTCCTGATTTTCTCCGCCCATTGCC
Source organism: uncultured Lachnospiraceae bacterium (assembly GCA_964571555.1). Taxonomy (GTDB): domain Bacteria; phylum Bacillota; class Clostridia; order Lachnospirales; family Lachnospiraceae; genus UBA2868. Next base: position 8,272 of record CAZNCH010000070.1, read on the forward strand.
CAGATAAAAGAATAATTTGAAGTGCCCACGCCGGAATGAATTGACCAGGACGGCGAAATGACAGCGTCCTCGTTTTGCATCACAATATGTCTGGTCTCCTGCGGTTCTCCCATCAGATGAAATACCACCTGATTCTTTGGCACCTCAAAATAGGTATAGATTTCCATCCGTCTCTCATGCGTATGTGTCGGCATCGTATTCCAGATACTTCCCTTTTCCAGAATCGTCATACCCATGCAAAGCTGGCAGGTATTTAATACATTCGGATGAATGAACTGGTTGATCACACGCTTATTGCACTCTTCCTCACTGCCCAGAGGGCGCTTGAGCGCCTGCTCAAAGGTGAGCAGTTTCGTCTCGTAAGCGCGGTGTGCCGGTGCGCTTACCATGTAGAATTTCGCAGGCTCCTTCGCGTCGTTAGAGGTGAAAATCACTTCCTTTGCGCCCATCGTAATATAGAGACAGTCCTTAAAGGAAAGCGCATACTCCTCCTGATCCACCCTGATCTTTCCCGCGCCGCCCAGATTGAAGATTCCAACCTCCCTTCGTTCCAGAATATAGTGCGTACCGAAGTTGGCGGGAACGTCAATTCCTTCTTCCAGTGCAACCGGTCTGTCCACCGGCATGCAGCCGAAGGTCACCATTCTGTCCACGTGTGAATAGACCGCTTTTACCGTATTCGGCTGATATAACCCTGTAATCAGGAATTCCTTTCTCAACTCTTCCGTCGTATATCGCTTTACATCTCTTTGATTCACTGAATATCTGATCTCCATGCTCTCGCCTCCCGTTTCCGTTCTCTTATCGCTGTACCCTGCCCGAACCGTCGCCGCCGGCAAGTTTTTGCACCTCGTCTACGCTCACCATGTTGAAATCACCCTCGATCGTGTGCTTCAGACAACTTGCAGCCACCGCAAATTCAATCGTCTCCTGCGGATCATAGCCGTTCATGCAGGCATAGATCAGCCCGCCGCCGAAAGAATCTCCGCCGCCCACGCGGTCCACAATATGAATCAGGTAGTTCTTGCTGAAATAATAATCGTTTCCGTCATAGAGCATCGCCGCCCAGCGATTGTCATTTGCGGAGATCGATCCTCGGAGCGTAATGGCTACCTTCGAGAAACCGAAACGGTCAGCCAGCTGTTTAGCAAGCATAAAATCAAAAAGCCCAAAACATACCACGG
>CAZNCH010000071.1:0-7062 GCA_964571555.1 uncultured Lachnospiraceae bacterium
TCGAAAAATATTCAAAGCTCGCCACAGATGACATGAAGGCCGCTGTGAAAGAAACTGCTGCTTCCGTCCGTAAGGATATTCAGGCAGGCGCTCCGGTCGATACCGGCAAATACAAGAAAAGCTGGTCGGTCAAGAATATGCATGAGGATTCACAGAGTATTGACCTCGTAGTGCATTCGAGGAACCGCTATCAGCTGGCACACCTTCTGGAGCATGGGCATGTGAAACGTGGCGGCGGACGTGTTCCGGCACAGCCTCATATCGCCTCAGCCGAGGAGCGCGGAAACGAAAAGCTCGTCAATACCATCAAGCAGAAGCTGGGAGGTGGATCATGACATACGACGATGTAATCACCATGTTAGAGGAAGCCGGTCTGCCGCTTGCCTACGACCACTTTGCCGAAGGCGAGTCACCAGACCCACCCTTCCTCGTTTTTCTATATCCGGGCTCTGACAATATGTTCGCGGATGACACGGTGTTCAAGAAAATTGATGAGCTGAACATCGAATTATACACGGACGTAAAAGACCCGGAAACAGAAACCCAGATCGAGGACATCTTAATCGCCCACGACCTGCCTTATGAGAAATCTGAGGTATGGATCGAGTCGGAGAAGCTGTACGAGGTCTTATATCAAACACAGATTATAGGAGGTTAAAAACTATGTCTAACACGAGTAACAAGGTCAAGTTCGGCCTTAAAAACTGCCACTACGCCATTGCTACGCTTGCCGCAGACGGTACTGTTACCTTTGGAACGCCTGTAGCAATGCCCGGTGCCGTATCCCTTTCGCTGGATGCTGAGGGAGATAATGATCCATTCTATGCGGACGACTCCGTATATTACATGGTTTCAAACAACAACGGCTATTCCGGCGACTTTGAACTGGCGCTGATCCCGGAGAGCTTTCTTACGGATGTCATGCATGAGACTGAGGATGCAAACGGCGTAATCGTTGAAAACAAGGATGTAGAGCCGGAGCATTTTGCACTGCTTTTTGAATTTTCCGGCGACCAGAGAAAGATCCGTCACTGCATGTATTACTGCAGCGCAACCCGCCCTTCCGTCACCGGCAGCACCAAGGAGGACTCTACCGAGGTGCAGACGGAGACGCTCTCCATCACAGCCTCTCCGCTCCCTTCCGGCATTGTGAAGGTCAAAACCGGTACGAACACTACAAGTGCTGTTTACGACGCTTGGTACAGCTCTGTATATGAGCCGAGTGCTTCAGTAAGTAGCGGTGAATAAGGAGGCGCGATATGGCAGTAACAAAAACAATCGAGGTTGACGGCAAAGAGGTGCAGTTCCGTGCCTCAGCCGCCATTCCTCGCCTTTACAGAAATAAGTTCCACAGGGATATTTACAAGGATTTAAACGAGCTGCAGAAAGGCATCGATGAAAGCGACGCAAAAAGCTCCAATCTGGACACTTTCAGTCTGGAGCTTTTTGAGAACATCGCATGGCTGATGGCAAAGCATCAGAATCCTGATGTCCCGGATACTCCGGAGGACTGGCTCGACCAGTTCAACACCTTCTCCATCTATGAAATCCTGCCTCAGATCATCGAGCTGTGGGGACTGAATGTGGAACAGCAGGTGGAATCTAAAAAAAACATCATCCGACAGAGCGGGAAATGACAACCCCGCTCTTTTTACTCCGGTGTGTGCAGATCGGGCTTTCCATCTCGGAGCTCGACCTGCTCACTATCGGGACTGTCAATGACATGTATGCAGAAATGAGCAACGACGATTACAACTATCCTGCGCTCGCGACACAGGAGCAGATGGATCGATTTTAACAGGAAGGAGGTCATCGCATGGCTGACAGAATAAAAGGCATAACCGTGGAAATCGGCGGCGATACGACCGGCCTTTCCAAAGCCCTCTCCGGCGTAAACAAAGAAATCAAATCAACTCAGTCGCAGCTAAAGGACGTCAACAAACTCCTAAAGCTCGACCCGACAAATACCGCGCTGCTCGAACAGAAACAGAAGCTCCTACAACAGGCAGTCTCCGAAACGAAGGAAAAGCTCACACAGCTGAAGTCCGTGCAAGACCAGATGGATGCTGGACTTAAAAACGGTACCGTCACCCAGCAGCAATATGATGCATGGCAGCGTGAGATCATAGAGACCGAAAACGAGCTCAAAAACCTCGAACAGCAGTGTCGGGAAACAGATACTTCTATCACGGCAACACTCCGGGCGACCGGCTCTAAACTGCAGGAGGTCGGCGGGAAAATATCTGATGTCGGCACGAGCCTATCGACGCATGTAACGGCTCCCATTGTCGCCATCGGTGCTGCCTCCATTGCTGCCTTTAACGAGGTGGATGCTGGCCTCGACATCGTTGCGCAGAAAACTGGTGCTACCGGTGATGAGCTGGAGGATATGTGCCAGATCGTAAAAGACCTCGCCACGGAGATACCGACGGACTTTGAAACTGCCGGTGCTGCTGTCGGCGAGGTCAACACCCGTTTCGGCCTGACCGGGCAGGCGCTGGATGACCTCTCGGCAAAATTCATCAAGTTTGCCCAGCTCAATGATACCGATGTTTCGACATCTATCGACAATGTATCCTCCGTCATGAACGCCTTCGGCATGGACGCTTCTGAGGCGGATAATCTTCTGGACGCCTTAAACGCTACCGGTCAGGCCACCGGCATTGATATGGACACGCTGGCAAATGCCCTCTCCTCCAATGCCGCGCAGCTGAAGGAAATGGGACTCACTGCCCAGCAGGCCGCTGGCTTTATGGGCATGGTGGAAATGTCCGGCCTTGATACATCTGCCGCCATGATGGGCTTAAAGACAGCCATGAAGAATGCAACGGCAGACGGCAAAACGCTGGATCAGGCACTTGCGGAATTCTCCACTACCATGCAGGGAAGCGGAAGCGATGCAGAAAAGCTGCAGGCGGCCTATGACCTCTTCGGAAGTAAGGCCGGTGCCTCCATTTATAATGCCGTGCAGACCGGAAAGCTCAACCTGTCGGATTTCTCCGGCTTCCTCGGAGATTTTGAAGGCAGTGTCGAGAATACCTTCAATGAGACACTCGACCCGATTGACCAGTTTCAGATGACCATGAACTCTCTGAAGGAAACCGGTGCGGAGGTCGGCAACTCCCTGATGTCAGTTCTCGCTCCTGTCCTTAAAGAGCTCTCTGACAAGCTGAAATCCCTCGCCGAATGGTGGAACAACCTCGGAGAGCCTATGCAGCAGATGATCGTAAAAATTGCACTCGTGGCTGCTGCAATCGGGCCGGTACTTGTAATCGTCGGCAAAGTTATATCCGCTGTTGGTACGATTATGACAATTATTCCTACTGTTACCACTGCTATGGCTGGAGTAAAGACGGCGATGGCTGGTCTGAATGCTGTCATGGCGGCAAATCCGATAGGCCTGATCATTACGGCCATCGGCCTGCTGGTAGCTGCGTTTATCTACCTTTGGAACAACTGCGAAGGCTTCAGAGAATTCTGGATCAACCTCTGGGAAAAGGTCAAGGAGATTGCCATTACTGTATGGACGGCGATCAAGGACTTCTTCGTCAGTATATGGGAGGCAATAAAGAACACCTTCACCACTGTGGCAAATGCAATCAGCAGTTTTCTTACCACAGCTTGGAATACGATAAAAACTACGGTTGAAACCGTGATGAATGCCATAAAGACGGTTATCTCTACGATCTGGAATGGCATCAAGAGCTTTTTTGAAACCATTTTCAATGCAATCAAAACTGTAGTGACCACCTATTTCAATATCTACAAGACGATCATCGAAACCGTCCTGAACGTGATAAAGACCGTGGTTACTACTGTTTGGAACGCGATAAAAACAGCTGTTGAAACTGTCGTGAACGCCATAAAGACGGTCATCACCACCGCATGGAATGCCATCAAGACTACGACCTCTACGATTTTCAATGCCGTAAAGAGCGTGGTCACTTCCGTTTGGAACGGCATAAAGAGCGCGGTCATGAATGTGGTGAATACCATGAAGTCCGGCATCAGCAATGGCTTCAATGCGATCAAGAGCACGGTGTCCAATATCGTAAATGGGATCAAGAGTACCATATCGAATGTGTTCAATACCATCTGGAGCACGGTATCCGGCATCGTAAACAAGCTAAAGAGCGTATTCAATTTCAGCTGGAGCCTGCCGAAGATCAAGCTGCCGCACTTCTCCATCACAGGCAGCTTTTCGCTGAACCCGCCATCCATACCGCACTTTTCTGTGGATTGGTATAAGAAGGCGATGTCCGGCGGCATGATCTTAAAGGATGCGACCATCTTCGGCCAGAGCGGAGGCACACTTCTTGGCGGCGGTGAGGCCGGTGATGAAGCTGTGGTCGGTGTGAGCTCGCTGCGCTCCATGATTCAGGATGCAGTAAGCAGCGCTACCCTCAGTGTTTCAGGCGACCAGCCTCTCATCAATATCGAGGAAATGAGTGTCAGAAGCGACGACGATATCCGGAAGATTTCTCAGCAGCTCAATACTCTGCTGACTGCCGGACGCAGGGCGAAAGGACTGGTGTAACATGGGATTTTCATTTAACGGAACAACCTCCCAGTCTATGGGACTTGCGACAAGAATTACAAACGAATACCGTATGCCGGATCTTAGAAACAACACGATCACCATGCCCGGACGGCACGGTGTATTTGATTTTGGAGAAACGGTATCTGAGCGAAAGATACTGATTTCCTGCTTCATTCCTCCGGGAAAGACAGACGAGCAGTTTCTTTCAAAAAAGGACGATATTATCGAATGGCTGAATCCGGACAACGGCCTCTGCCAGCTCATTCTGGACAAGGAACCGGGACGAGTGTATGAAGCAAGGCTTACGTCCGGATTCTCCTTTGACCGGGCAGTCCGTAATTCCTGCACCTTTGATCTGGAATTTTTCTGCCCAGACCCTTATGGCTATGCCATATCAGACGAGACCTTTGATTTTGCGGAAACCGGAACCTTTACCGCGTCTCGCACTCTTGGGAATATCGAGTCCTACCCGGTCTACTCCTTAATGGGTGTAATTCCTTCCGGGACGGACTCGTATATCTCCATAACCACAAACGGCAGCGAGCTTCAGATCATTGGACGGCTTGCCGCCGGAGAAACATTGATTATTGACTCCGATCTGATGACGGCAAAAGTAGTTGATTCTAATGGAGAAACCCTCCGAAACGGTCTCCCGCTTTTGTCGGAGCTGAATTTCCCGGTCTTAAATACGGGAGATAATACCATCGTGATTGCTGTGGTCGGTACGAGTACAACATTTACGGAACTGAACATTCAAGCCAGAAGCCGCTGGAGGTGATATTGCATGGCTCTTAAAAATATATTGAATACCCAAGATGCCTTCACCGGCGAGTTCCCGGCTGCATGGGCTCCCGACGGTCTCTGGCGTTTTAACGAGTCCGAACCGGATGCAGATGATTATCTGGCGGATTCCTCCGGGAAGGATCGCAAGGCATATATTCATAACTGGAGCGGAACAACCGCAGATATGAAAACAGGCAATTTCGGTCGCTATTTTCAGATGAACATCAATAATCCTTCATCGGAGAAAACCTACCTGAAGGTAGAAAACGACGGCAGCATCTTTTCAAGCCTCGGTGAAACCATCGTGGTCGGCGGCTGGATGAAGCCCACGACATATTCAGTCGGCAACACCTATACTCCGATCTTGAATACCCGCTATGGTTCTGGACAGCCGATTTTCTATCTGTCGCTGATCAGAGGAAAACCGAGGATTATGCTGTATAACTCCTCCGGTTCTCTGATCCTCGATACGTCTGTAACGCCATCATTCTCTTTGCTAAACGGCTACTGGTATTTTATCGCCTGTGTGATCAAGCCTAATGCCAAGACAGCACAGTATATCCTTGGCGATAAGAGCTCCGGCACGATTTGGCAGTCAAATGTGTTGACCTTTACCGGAGAGCTGAATCGTAGCTGCGTGGCTGACCTCATCTGGGGAATGCACGCAGACTCCTACTGGTATGCAGGCGGCTTTGATGATTGGTTCCTCGACTGTGATTCTGATCTAACCGCCGATGACCTTGCAGAATATTTTCTGGAATCGCTCTCCGCAAACGGTGCAGATCTGACCGGTGATGTGGACGCTTTGACGACAGCGGATGTCGTTACGCTTCGAGCTACAGACTCTGTCTATCCGTCAAGCGGACAGCTCATTACTGCAGCAAGGGACTGTGGCGTGACTGGCAACGGCAGAGTTTCTGTGAAGGCAGATTACTCTCCGGGAGAGACCTCTATCTCGCTTGTGGAAACAGCCACCTCAGATGACCTCTCCACTTGGACAGAGTGGCAGGCTGTCGGTGCAAACGGCGAGCTGGAATCTCCTGCAAAGAAATACATCAAATACCGCGTCACGCTTTCTACCACAAATACAGCAAGGACGCCTACGCTGACATCTATCAGTCTGTACGATAATCCAAAGCCGCTCTATACCAAACTTGGCTATGCAAGACCGGTCATTCTGGACTCAGACGGGAATGTGGAAGCTGTGTTGGATAACGCCTATGACATCATCGTGACCAGTGAGATCAACGGCGTGGATGAGCTGGAATTTAAGCTGCCGTTTCAGGACAGCAAACGCGCCTATATCGATAACGAAAAAACCGTGCGTATTGTCAGCGACACCTATCGCATCCGCACGATTACGGACGACAAGGAAGAAAGCGGCAAGGCCATCACAACGGTCTATGCGGAAGCGGCATTCTATGACCTTGCCTACTCCGTAAAAAAGGACGAGATTACCTTTAACGCAGACACGGCTGATGTGCCGATGGCTTATGCCCTGCAGGGTACCGACTGGGATGTGGGCACGGTTAATGTCTCCACAAAGCGTACTTGGACTTGCTCTGAGAAAAACGCGCTGGCAATTTTGCGTGCAGTACAGAACATTCACGGCGGCGACCTGATTTTTGATAACGCAAACAGGATCGTGAAGCTCCTAACCTTCTCTGGTGAGGATTCCGGCGTACTGTTCTGCTACAAGAAAAATATGAAGTCCATCCAGCGCGTCATTGATACGACCA
>CAZNCH010000071.1:7162-9453 GCA_964571555.1 uncultured Lachnospiraceae bacterium
TCGATCAATGGCGGCAACGAGTATGTGCAGGACACGACCTATACTTCCGAAATACGAATTGCTACGCTGGATTGCTCGAACATCACCAATCCGTATCAGATGCTGGAATATGCCAACATGCGTCTGGCGGACTATGCATCTCCTCGTATCTCCTATGTACTAAAGGCGATGGATCTGTCGGTGTTAACCGGCTATGAACATGAAACATGGGAGCTGGGCGATACGGTCATGGTGAAGGATGACGACCTGAACCTGTCTGTAAAGACCAGAATCGTCCGTAGGGAATACAACCTGCAGGAGCCTTGGAATACGGTGCTGGAGCTTTCCACTACCCTCCGGGAGCTGGGCGATTCCTCCTCACGCTGGGATAGCGCAGCCGATACGCTGGAGTCTACCGATCTGATAGACAGTCAGGAAATGAAGGATCTGGTGCCGTTTAATCACCTGCGTAATTCCAGAGCAGATTCCGGCCTTACCTACTGGCAAAACTCCGGATTTGCTGTGGATGCAGATAATGGCGTATCCGGCACGGCTTCCTTCAAATGCGAAGGTGCGCTGAATACCACAAAAAGTCTTTCACAGACCATCACGCCCGCCAACCGGCAGTGCTATACCTTTTCGGCGCAGATTGCCTCTGAGAATCTCTCAAAAGGTACGAATGGACAGGTGGGCATTGAGGTGACCTTTGAATACGAGGACGGAACAACGGAAACACGATTTATAGACCTGATCTGAAGGAGGGATTTCTATGGCTTCATTTACACACGTGGCACAGGATGTCTCTCCTCAGTATGGCCGCGTCACAAAGATCACCATCCGGGTATGCGTGACCGACTGCACTGGAACTGTATATATAACAGATATGCTCCTGCAGGGCGGCTCCATCGCCACCGGCTGGGTAGGCCATGTATCAGAAATTCAATGGACGGAGGACGGATAAATGCCGGAGTTTACACGCTTTACAGAGACAATTACAAAAAAACAGGATAAGCGCGTCGTAAACATTACGGTAAAGCCCACCATCACAGATTGCACCGGTTCGGTCTGGTTTACCGACCTGATGCTGCAGGAAGGCGATAAAGTCACAGGCTTTGTCATTAACACCGAAACGCTTATGGAAAAATACGATGGCGATGATGCGAAAGCAGGCAAAAGATTTTATAACGGCATCGTCCGCTCCGCTGCAACCTGCGTCATCTTCAATCTCGGTACCACTGCTGCCGGTCTTGACTACAAGGTCTATCCGATTCAGGCGATGGCTGCCGGGTGTATATCGCTTGCGCTGGGTGAAGGTGCTCATAAGGCAACTTTCAAAGCAGCGGCTGCTGCCGGTGATGAATTTGACCTTTTTGCCTCTACAAGGGAGTGCCTGAAGAACGGCTCTGCAACATCCAAGGACGGCTTTTTCCAATACTCTGCTGCCGGTGACAGCAAGCACCCGATTACTGTGGCAGATAAAAAGTCTGCACGCATCTATGTTGAGTTTCAGGAAATGCAGGACGGAGGTGATGCCCTGTGAGCTATGATTATTTGAAAGGCCGCAAGTGCATGGTCTGGACATTCATGGGCAATTCCAGAATGTATCAGGCACTTGCCGCATATGGAGACCGCCTCTCGCAGGTAGGTCTCTTTTCTTTTAAGGTATCGCGCACCGGTGTCATCACGGAAAGCGGCGTGGCCATTTCCAATATGCTGACCTACATCAACCGATGGCCGCATATCAAATGGCTGCTGACGATATCCAACGATGGCACGAACAGTATCTTTGCTGCTCTCCGGGATAACACCGACGGCGCTCAGGATACCTTCCTTTCGGAGATCGTCCGCATTATGGAAAAATACCCGTGGTGCGACGGCATCGACATCGACCTTGAGAAGGGCGACGGGTATTCCACGCACGCTGCCTCCACGGCAATGTTTCGGAATATCTATAACACAGTAAAAGGTTATGACAGCAGCAAGCTCATGAATATCTGCCTGCCGGGTATGAATTCCATCAACGGCTCAGTCGGCGGCGAGAACTGGTGCGTTTACGGCGACCTCAACGCTTACTGCGATACGGCGGCCATCATGAGCTATGGCATGGCGTGGGCAGGCTCTGCTCCCGGAGCCGTCTCTCCAAGGGACTGGCTGGAGGGCATTTACGACTATGCGGTCACGGTCATGAATCCGGAGAAGATATTCTTCGGCCTTCCTGCATACGGCTGGAACTGGCAGATTTATGACCTTCCTGCAAACCTCGGTAAAACCTATCGCGGCACATCAAATACCTATTACGCGGCAAAGAACTG
>CAZNCH010000072.1:0-9438 GCA_964571555.1 uncultured Lachnospiraceae bacterium
GTTAGAACTGAAAAACATTCATTGGAGTCTGCCGGATGGGGGAGAGCTCATTCACGGCGTAAATCTGACCATCAGCCCCGGAAAACTGACGGTGATTACGGGACCGAACGGCGGCGGCAAGACGTCGCTTGCGAAACTGATCGCGGGACTGAATACGCCGACGGAAGGAGAAATTCTTTTGGACGGCGTCGACATTACAAAGAAAAACATCACGGAGCGCGCGCGCGCCGGAATCGCCTACGCGTTCCAGCAGCCCGTTCGATTTAAAGGGCTGACTGTGAAGCAACTGCTGCAGGTGGCTGCCGGCAGGGAGATTCATGAGCATGAGATGTGCATGATTCTGGAAAAGGTCGGTCTGTGCGCCAAGGAATATGTGGATCGTCCGCTGGATACGCATTTGTCGGGCGGTGAGAGCAAGAGGATCGAGATTGCGACCGTACTTGCAAGAAACTGTTCCGTGCTGATTTTCGACGAACCGGAAGCCGGCATCGACCTTTGGAGTTTCGGCGCGCTCATCGATACGTTTGTGAAACTGAAAACAGAGAAGGACGGCGCACTGCTGGTGATTTCGCATCAGGAGCGGATTCTGGATATCGCTGATGAGATCGTTCTGATTGCGGGCGGCAAGATTCTGGCACAGGGGAGTAAGAAGGACGTGATGCCGAAGTTGAACATCAATGCGAGAGGCTGCGGTTGCCCGAAAGGCAGGGAGGTAGTAAATGGCTGAGAAGAAGATCAATGATACTTCCGTGGCGCTGCTCCACGAGATTACAGACTGGGACAATCTCTATGACGGCGCTTATTCGATCCGTCAGGACGGCGGCTGCGTGGACTTTCGTTCTTCAGAGAATATTAAAATCGTGCCCAAAACGGACAATCCGGGGATTGATATTTATATCAGGGCAGGGGAGAAGCAGGAGACGGTTTATATTCCGGCATGCGTGACAAAGAGCGGCGTCGATGACGTGGTGTATAATGATTTTCACATCCAGAGCGGTGCGGACGTCATCATTGTTGCGGGCTGCGGCGTGCATACCACGGATGACGAGGGCGCAAGACATAACGGAATTCACCGGTTCTTTTTAGAGGACGGCGCACATGCGCTTTATAAGGAGAAACATGTCGGCGGCGGAAGCGGCGGACGCAAGGTGATTGATCCGCAGACGGAAATCACGCTGGGTGAGGACGCCGTGCTGGAGATGGACACCCAGCAGTTGACAGGTGTGGATCGGACGAACCGGAAGACGATGGCGAAACTTTCCGCTCGCGCAAAACTCATCATTCATGAGAGCATCCTGACGGATGCGGACAACCAAGCCATCACGGATTTCGAGGTGGAGATGAACGGTGAGGATTCGGTTGTTGATCTGGTCTCCCGTTCGGTTGCCAAGGGCGAGAGCATGCAGAGTTATCACTCGCACATCATCGGGAACTGCAGATGCAGCGGACATTCGGAGTGCGACGCGATTCTTGTGGGCAACGGCAAGGTGAACGCTTCTCCGGATCTTTTTGCGGGGAATATCGATGCGGCGCTCATTCATGAAGCGGCGATCGGTAAAATCGCCGGTGAACAGATCATCAAATTGCAGACGCTGGGATTGACCGAAGAAGAAGCGGAGAACAGGATTATCGAGGGATTCTTAACGGAGGTGCACTGAGATGGCAATTCTGGTGACGGGCGGCATGGGCTATATCGGCAGTCATACCTGCGTGGAGCTGTTAAATGCCGGTTATGAGGTTGTCATTCTGGATAACCTCTACAACTCAAATGCGGAAGTGCTCTCGCGAATTGAGCAGATTACGGGGAAGCAGCCCGCTTTCGTGAAAGCGGATCTCCTTGATTATGATGCGACGAACCGTGTTTTCGAAGATTACAGCATCGATTCCGTGATTCATTTCGCCGGATACAAGGCGGTCGGGGAATCCGTTGAGAAGCCGATCGAATATTATCACAACAATCTGACCGGTACGCTGCATTTGTGCGATTGTATGCGCAAGCATGGCGTGAAGAAAATGGTTTTTTCTTCTTCGGCTACGGTATATGGCGATCCGGCTTTCGTTCCGATCACCGAAGCGTGCCCGACCGGCGGGGTGACGAATCCGTACGGTCAGACGAAGTTTATGATTGAGCAGATCCTGCAGGATCTCTATGTTTCCGATCCGACGTGGGAGATCATTCTGCTGCGTTATTTCAATCCGATCGGCGCGCATGCTTCCGGACTGATGGGGGAAGATCCCAAGGGCATTCCCAATAATCTGCTGCCCTTTGTTGCGCAGGTCGCCATCGGAAAGCGGGAACGCGTTTCCGTTTTCGGAGACGATTATGACACGCCGGACGGAACCGGCGTGAGAGATTATATTCATGTGGTCGATCTTGCAAAGGGTCATGTGAAGGCGATTGAAAAGTTTGTAGCGATGGATGCGGATGGAAAGATCGGTGTGAAGATTTATAATCTGGGAACCGGACAGGGCTATTCCGTACTCGATATCATTCGGGCGTTCAGTCAGGCTTGCGGGCGTGAGATTCCCTATGTGGTTACGGACAGACGCGCCGGTGATATTGCGACCTGCTATGCGGATCCGACGAAAGCGTATGAGGAACTTGCGTGGAAGGCGGAATTGTCCATTGATCGCATGTGCGAGGATTCCTGGCGCTGGCAGTCGATGAACCCGAACGGATATCGCGGGTGAACTTATCAATTGTTTTCTGCGATTGAAATATGAGAAGCCCTGTTCTGCGTACATATCGAGAAAAACAAAAAAACACGCATCAGGCAGACAGACAGAAAAGGGCTGGAAAGGAAGGCGAAATGAGATTCGTAATTCAGCGGGTGACAAAAGCGTCCGTCAAGGTAGAGGGCAAAGAGATCGGCGCCATCGGAAAGGGCTTCCTCGTGTTGATCGGAGTATCGGCAGTGGATACGAAGGAAGTGGCGGACAGGATGGTAAAGAAGCTGTTGGGGCTTCGGATCTTTGAGGACGAGAACGGTAAAACGAATCTTTCCCTGACCGATGTGTCGGGGCAGTTGCTTCTCATTTCTCAGTTTACCCTATATGCGAACTGTAAAAAGGGCAATCGTCCGTCCTTTATTGAAGCCGGCGCGCCCGAACCGGCAAGCGAGATGTACGAATACATTGCGATGCGGTGCAGGGCGGCGGGATATCCGGTAGAAACAGGAGAATTCGGCGCCGATATGAAGGTGGAACTGCAAAACGACGGTCCGTTTACGATCGTATTGGATTCGGAGCAACTCTGATTATTTTCCATGCTTCAATGAGTTGCGGTAGTTTGCACTGCGCGTTTGCCGGACTCGTGGACGGCAGTTTTTCTGCTGCGATTCCGGTAATCGGATAGATATGTTTCCTATATAATTCATGGGCTTTCGTTCCGTTACAGAAAATGGCGCGAATGTCCGCCTTGGCAAGCAGGTTTGTGAGGTCGTTCGGCGTCACTTCGCTGATGCTTGCATCCGAGGATCCCGTGATCTTACAGGAATGGATTACGTCCCAGACCGCAATGCGGTGACGCAGGAGCATCTCTTTCTTCTCTTCTATTGTAACCGGCACATCGCAGGCAAGCACCGCAGCCAGAACACGCCAGAACCGATTCTGCGGATGCCCGTAGAAAAACTGCTGCTCCCGCGATTTTACCGAGGGCAGGGAACCTAAAATCAACACCTTGGAATGCACGTCATAGACGGGCGGAATTGTGTGAATCACCATCAATCGAAGCGTCCTTTTTATCTCATATTATAAATATAATCCCTTATTTTAATATACCCCAAATAATCATCTCCAAATATTATTTTATTCGCAGGCACATTTCGCAGGCATACTTTACATGCACATTTAAAGAACATCCGCTGTGTAGTATGCGGCAGTTTCGAAACGGATGCCCAAACCAAAGCATAGATGAAAGCGAACAGGCGCGCAACCGCAATCATGCTGGAGAAGTTTCGAATCAGCGCTCGTCAAAAGGCATGCATCCTTTGCATCCATGATACCGGAAGATCCGTACAAATGAAATAAATTGACTTAAAAGATAGAATAATAGTATAATAATTTAATATTTTATGATTTATGGTAACCGGTTTGACGATTCTGTGAATCGGAGACGAAATACCGGAAATGACAGGGAAAAGTAATGGATGGAGCATTGCACGGAACAACGGAAATGACCGAGCTCGTCCTGGATGACGGTCGGATTCAAGCCATGGATGAGTATTTAAGCCCCGAGGAATTATATCGGGACTTGATTTCGCGTGTCCGGAAATACCATCCGTCAGATGATATTACCCTGATTGAGAAAGCCTATAAAATCGCGCGTGACGCGCATCAGGATCAACATCGCCGTTCGGGAGAACCCTATATTATTCACCCCCTCTGTGTCGCGATCATTTTAGCCGACCTGCTGCTTGATAAGGAATCCATTGCCGCCGGCCTCCTGCATGACGTTGTGGAAGATACGATCATGACGGATGATGAGATCAAAGCGGAATTCGGACCGGACGTCGCCCTGATCGTCGACGGTGTGACGAAGTTGGAGAAAATCAAATACAACGAAGACAAGATTGAGTTCCAGGCGGACAACCTGCGCAAGATGCTTCTTGCAATGGCGAAAGACATCCGCGTGCTGATGGTGAAACTTGCCGACCGCCTTCATAATATGCGTACCTTACAGTATATGGTGCCGGAGAAACAGATTGAGGTTGCCAGAGAGACCATGGATATCTATGCGCCGCTTGCACAGCGGCTCGGTATTTCCAAACTGAAGGTGGAACTTGACGATTTGTCCCTGAAATATCTGGAACCGGAAGCCTACTACGATCTGGTGAACAGAATCGCGATCCGCAAGGCGGAGCGGGAGCAATATGTGCAGTCGATCGTTGAGGAAGTTTTGGAACATATTCGGAATGCCGGAATTCAAGCGACCATTGACGGAAGAGTCAAGCATTTCTTTTCCATTTATAAGAAGATGGTGAATCAGGACAAGACGCTGGATCAGATTTATGATCTGTTCGCAGTGCGCATCATTGTGGACGACGTCAAGGACTGCTATGCGACCCTTGGCGTGATTCATGAAATGTACAAGCCCATCCCCGGCAGATTCAAAGACTATATTGCAATGCCGAAGCCGAATATGTACCAGTCCCTGCATACGACCTTGATCGGACCGACAGGGCAGCCGTTTGAGATTCAGATCCGTACGATGGAAATGCATAAGACGGCGGAATACGGGATTGCCGCACATTGGAAATACAAAGAGGCGTCCGACGGCAAGCATATAGAGGAATCCGAAGCGGAGAAACTGACCTGGCTGAGACAGATTCTGGAATGGCAGCAGGATCTGGCGGATAACCATGAATTCTTAAATATTTTGAAATCCGATCTTGACCTCTATGCGGACACGGTATATTGCTTCACGCCGACCGGGGACGTCAAGACCCTGCCGACGGGCTCCAACCCGATCGACTTCGCCTACAGCATTCACTCGGCGGTCGGGAATAAGATGATCGGCGCCAGAGTCAACGGCAAGTTGGTGACGATCGACTATGTGATCGAAAACGGCGACCGGATCGAAATCATTACCTCGCAGAATTCCAAGGGACCGAGTCGGGACTGGCTCAACATCGTCAAGAGTACGCAGGCGAAAAATAAGATCAACCAGTGGTTCAAGAACGAATTGAAAGAGAGCAATATTACGAAGGGCAAGGAAATGCTCTTAACCTTCTGCAAGCAGAAGAATATCAATGTGCAGCAGATTCTGACGCCGGAATATCAGAAACTGATCATGGAGAAATACGGCTTCAAGGAATGGGACGCCGTCTGCGCGGCTGTCGGTCACGGCGGGCTCAAGGAAGGTCAGATCATCAATAAGATGCTCGACTATTACGAGAAGGATCATCCGAAGATCCTCTCGAATGAAGAAGTATTGAAGTCCGTTGAGGAAGCGCAGCGCGAGAAGAGCATCAAGGTGTGCGCCGGCGGAGGAATTGCCGTGCAGGGAACCGATGATGTGGCAGTCCGCTTCTCTAAATGTTGTTCGCCGATTCCCGGAGATGAGATCGTCGGCTTCGTTACGAGAGGACGGGGCGTTTCCATCCATCGGACGGATTGCATCAATGTTTTGAACCTGCCGGCGGAAGAACGGGTTCGTCTGATTCCGGCGGAGTGGCAGGATCAGGAGGAAGCAAAGGGAAGTTATGTTGCGGAGATCAACCTGTATTCCAACAATCGTGACGGCATTCTTGCCGAGATCACGCGTGTTCTGACAGAGAAGAACGTATCGATCATCAGCATGAACGTGAGAACCAGCAGACAGGGAACCGCCACGACATCCATTTCCTTTGAGATTGCGAATACGGAAGAATTGCAGCGTCTGATTGAACGACTCGGCGCAATTGAGGATGTGATCGATATTGAAAGGACAAGAGGCTGATGCAGGTTCGGATGGATCGATGGATCATGGGTCCTGTCGGGACGAATGTTTATGCCCTTCATCGGGAGGATGCTGCGGAAGCGGTCGTCATCGATCCCGCGGATCAGGGGAGAGAAATCTTTCAGATGCTTTCCAACTCGGGACTGACGGTTGCCGGAATCTTGCTGACGCACGGGCATTTCGACCATATTGACGGCGTTGCGGAACTGAAAGATTTAAGCGGCTGTCGGGTCTATGCATCCGAAGCGGAGCGTCAATTGCTCTTAGAGCCGACCCTGAACGGATCGGCGGCGATGGGCAGGACGCCGGTATCGGTTCGCGCCGATGTGGAATTGAAGGATCGGGAGATTGTTAAGCTCGCAGGAATCGAATTCCTTGCGCTTGCAACGCCGGGACATACCGCAGGCGGCATGTGTTACTATATCGATGCAGCCAAGGCGCTGTTTTCCGGTGATACGCTGTTTCAGGATTCCGTCGGAAGAACCGACCTGCCGACGGGCTCGATGAGCGTGCTCGTGAGATCGGTGCGGGAGCAGCTGCTGTCGCTTGACGATGCGGTCGTCGTCTATCCGGGACACGGCGCCGAAACGACGATTGGCAATGAACGAAGGTATAATCCATTCTTATGATTAATGTAGAACTGAATGACGCGTCCTTTACTTATGACGTGCATTCCCTTGTCAAAGCATTCTATTTCACGGATGAAGTTCATATCCAGACAGAAGAGGAAACCGGCGGATCTTTTACCGGTTTCAAAATATATATAGAGCGAAGTCGTGTGATTTGCAGCAGTTTCCAAGACGGAACGCCGCTGCGGCGGCAGGAAAGCGCCCTGATCGATCAGGAGCGCGGCAAGGTCAAGAATACCGTGAAACGCACTCTCTACCGGCTCCTTTCCGAAGTGACTGGGCAGGAACTTCCCTGGGGAACGCTCACGGGGATTCGCCCGATCAAACTGCCGATGAAACTGCTTTCCGAGGGGAAAACGGATGCGGAGATTGCCGCCTATTTGCAGGAGACCTATCTGGTTTCTCCTGTGAAAATCGCGCTTGCAACGAAGATTGCCAGGCGGGAGAAGCAACTCCTTGCCGCAATGGATGCAAGGACGGGCTACAGCCTTTATATCGGAATTCCGTTCTGCCCGACGACCTGTCTCTATTGTTCGTTTCCGTCTTATCCGATCGAAAGGTTCCGGTCGCTGGTGGGAGAATATCTCCTGGCGTTAAAGCGCGAACTGCAAGTTGTTGCGCGCCTGTTTGCGGGCAGACGGCTGGACAGCGTTTATATCGGCGGGGGAACGCCCACAACGCTTGCGGAAGCGGAACTGACAGAACTGGTTGGAATACTGCGTGAGCAGTTTGATTTATCCTCGGTTTTGGAATTCACCGTAGAAGCGGGACGACCGGATTCCGTCACGTTCGGGAAACTGAAGGTGCTGAAGGATCTCGGTGTGACGAGAATTTCCATCAATCCGCAGACCATGAATGCGCGGACGCTGCAAATCATCGGAAGAAACCATACGGTGGAGCAGATTCACGAAGCCTTTGTGTCCGCCAGAGAAGCGGGGCATGAGAATATCAATATGGATATGATTCTGGGGTTGCCCGGTGAAAACGAGGAGATGGTCGCACATACGCTGGCAGAGATCGCCAAACTGCAGCCGGATTCCTTAACGGTACACTCCATGGCGATCAAACGGGCAGCAGGCATGCAAAGATTCTTGAGCGCGCATGAAGAAATCAAAAGCATGAATACGCCGGAAATGATGGAAATGACGATGCGGGCGGCGGCAGAAATGAAACTGCAGCCATACTATCTCTATCGCCAGAAAAACATGGCGGGGAATTTCGAAAATGTCGGTTATGCTTCAAAAGGAAAAGAAGGGATCTATAACATTCTCATTATGGAAGACGTGCAGACCATTGTGGCTTGCGGAGCGGGTACCGTCACGAAACGCGTCGATGCGGACGGCGGAATCATCAGATGCGATAATGTCAAAGACGTGAAACTGTATCTGGAGCAGATCGAGGAAATGATCGAGCGAAAACGAAAATTGTTTTGCTGAATTTCTGCATCGGAAATCGATTCGGAAATCGGGTTGCAAATCAATCAAGAAATAAAGAAAACAGGAAAAGATTATGCTATAATATAAAGAAGTGTGTAAATAGAGCGATAAAGGAGCGAAAGATGAATTTAGTGAAGAAACCGGTCACCGGAATGAAGGATGTTCTGCCGCGGGAAATGCAGATCCGCGATTATGTGACAGGACTGGTGAAAGAGACTTACAGCGGCTTCGGCTTCCGAGCGATCGAAACTCCCTGTGTGGAACATATAGAAAACCTTTGCAGCAAGCAGGGCGGAGAAAACGAGAAACTGATCTTTAAGGTGCTCAAAAGGGGAGAGAAGTTGAATCTCGCCGAAGCAAAAAGTGAAGCGGATCTTGTGGATTCCGGACTTCGTTACGATCTGACTCTTCCGCTTTCCAGATATTATGCGAACCATGCCAACGAACTTCCGACGCCGTTCAAGGCAATGCAGATCGGCAGCGTGTTTCGTGCGGATCGACCGCAAAAGGGCAGATTCAGACAGTTTGTACAGTGCGATATCGACATTTTGGGCGACCCGTCCTATCTTGCGGAGATCGAACTGATTCTGGCGACGACAACTCTGCTCGGCAAGCTTGATTTTCATGGGTTCACCGTCCGTATCAACGACAGAAGTCTCCTGAAAGCCATGGCAGCTTATGCGGGCTTTGCCGAAGCGGATTATGATACGGTTTTCATTGTTCTGGACAAGATGGATAAGATCGGAACGGACGGGATTCGAGAAGAACTGATTGCAAACGGGTTCGCCGCAGACGTTGTGGACAGGTATCTGCAGCTCTTCTTTGATCTTTCGGAAGGAACGGAGGGTTTGATTGCACTGAAAGACCGCATCGGGGACGATTTGGCAGAGGATGGCGTCGACAACCTCATCACGATCATGCGCTCCGTTGCAAG
>CAZNCH010000073.1:0-9098 GCA_964571555.1 uncultured Lachnospiraceae bacterium
TTCATCATGGACTTGAAAATGCGGTTCAGTTTCGACAGATCAACTTCCGACAACAGTTTCTCGTAGTCGATCGGATCCTCATAATCCATGACCTCTTGCGGCAGGGTCGGCGCTTTAAATATCACCCGTTCTGCATCAAACTGACGATCCTTCAATTCATAAGACATATATTTATACATTTTATATTCGATCAGTTTCTCAACCAGTTCCGTTCTCGGATCTTCCTCTTCCCCTTCTTCGTTCACATCCGCAGGAAGCAGCATCTTACTCTTAATGGAAAGCAGCGTCGCTGCCATCACCAGAAATTCGCTGGTCACGTTCAGATCCTCTCTCTTCATGGCGCGGATATAATCAAGATACTGGTCGGTGATCATCGCAATCGGAATATCATAGATATCCACCTTATTCTTCTCGATCAGATGCAGCAGCAGATTCAGCGGACCTTCAAAGACCTGCAGTTTTACATTCAGACTCATCCTTTTCTCCCCCTATCGTCAGGCAGATCACTTCCGCCTTGTTGTTCACACGGATCGGAATCGTATGCGATCCGACACCGCGGCTTAAGAGCATTTGGGACTTCCCTTCCCGGAACAGTCCCGCATCATAGTGCGGAAACAGCTGATATCCCGGCGCAATCACCCCGCCCCAAAACGGGAGCGACACAATACCTCCATGAATATGTCCGGACAGCACAAGATCCGCGCCCCATTTCGCATAACTTTCAAAGTGGATCGGATGATGTGCGAGCAGAATCGAGAACTCGGAAGAAGAAACCGCACCCAAACGTTCCGTGATCTCCCGTGCCGTCAGTTTCATACTGACCTGATTCCGCCGATAATAGCGGTGCGGAAGATTCAAGCCGTAGATCCGAATACCGAACCGGGGAAGCGCTACGTTCTCGTTGTCCAGATAAATCACGCCCATACGCTTGATCTCGCGCAGGAAGAGATCATATTCTTCCGGAAATTTCTCGCGATTGTAATTCAGATAGCCCTCGTGGTTCCCCATCCCGTAATATACGGGGTATTTCTTTGCCACTTTCCGAATAAAGGCAAGGGTACCGGAATAATCATAACTCAGTTCCCAGCCCGAAGTGATCATATCCCCTGCAAAACACACGAAATCAGGGTGAAAATCATCAATTGCACGGAATAAAGCCTCGTTTCGGTTCCCGTAATCCTTATTATGCAAATCCGACAGCACGGCAATCCTCACGGATCCTGTCGTAATCCTGTCCGTAACGATCGAATAATGTACGGTACGAAACCCTGTACTCTCGATGACGACATAAACACAAAAAAGAAAAAGTACGACAGCAAAAACAATGACACCGGTCACGACAATTCCTCTCATCATTCAGAATCAACCACAAGATATTGTATTATATACCGCCTGTTTTGTCAAGAAACGAACCAGATCTAGTGCTTCTTGTCGTACGAAACCCGTCACATAAAAACTCCCGAAGCACAAACTTCGGGAGTCGTGTTTAGTTATATTTACGTTTTCTGGCAGCTTCGGACTTCTTCTTACGCTTTACGCTGGGCTTTTCGTAATGCTGTCTCTTACGAATCTCCTGCTGAATCCCTGCCTTGGCGCAGTTCCTCTTAAAACGACGCAGTGCGCTGTCTAAGGATTCGCCTTCTTTTACTGTTACGCTTGACATCTCTCACCTGACCTCCCCTCGGTCCTACAATAAATCAGGATGTAGGGTATTATGTCTTTCGACACGAGTATTATTATAGCATAAATATGCGGTTCGTCAATATATTTCTGATTTAAGACACTTGCAGGGACAGAACCTTTTCCGCTTCTTTCAGACAGTCTGCAATCCCCGCCGGATTCTTTCCGCCCGCCTGCGCCATATTCGGACGTCCGCCGCCGCCGCCGCCGACCAGTCCCGCAATTCCCTTGATCAGATTCCCCGCATGCGCCCTTCTTTGCATTGCCGCATCGGTAGCCATTGCGATCAGATTCACCTTATTCCCCTGCGCGGAAGCGATCACAACAACGCCGTCCCCAATCTTCTCTTTTAACTCATCGCCGAGATCACGCAGTCCGTTCATATCCACGGAGTCCACTTCTATTGCCAGCAGTTTGACCCCGTTCACGTCCTTTACCTTGCCGAGCACATCGCCGACCGCCTCTTTTGCCGCCTTTGCTTTCATGGATTCGAGTTCCGCATGCAGCGACTTTAACTCCGCCTGCAGGTGTACGATTCGCTCCGTCAGACCTTCCGGCGTTGACTTGGCTGCGCTTGCCGCCTGTTTCAAATTCTGTTCCATTTCCTGATAGAACCGGATCACATTGTTCCCCGTGATCGCTTCAATTCTTCTGACGCCGGCTGCAATCCCGCTTTCCGAAAGAATCTTGAAGTTTCTGATCTCTCCGGTATGCGACACATGTGTACCGCCGCAGAGTTCTTTCGAAAAATCCCCCATCGATACCACACGCACGTCATCTTCATACTTCTCACCGAACAATGCCATCGCGCCGCTGCGTTTTGCGTCTTCCACCCGCATCACCTTGGTTTCCACAGAAAGATCTTCCGCAATCTGCGCATTAACCAGTTCTTCAACCTGAGCCAATTCTTCCGCGCCAAGCGCCTGTCCGTAACTGAAATCAAAACGGGTACGCTCTCCGTCCTGATAGGATCCCTGCTGTTTAACATCATCCGAGAGTACCTTCTGCAGCGCTTTTTGAAGCAAATGGGTCGCGGAATGGTTCCTGCAGGTGGAGGCTCGATTCGTCGCATCCACGTTCAGGCTCACCGTCTGACCGAGGACGATCTCGCCGGAAACAACCTTCCCCACATGACCGATTCTGCCGCCGGGCAATTTCACGGTTTCGGCAACATGGAAACTTCCGTTTTCATTCTCTATGGTTCCGAAATCCCCCTTTTGTCCGCCCATCGTTGGATAAAAAGGGGTGCGTGCCGTAATTACGGTGGCTTCCGTTCCCGCCGGAACAAGATCCGTAATTCCGTCATCCGCTACGATTGCAAGAATCTCACTTTCATCCTCTATGGTATCATAACCGGTGAATTCCGAAACAACATCCGGTAGCAGTGCCTGATAAACCTCGGCATCCGTAGTCCCCTTCATACCGAAATTCGCAGCCTCTCTTGCCTTCTGCTTCTGCGCTTCCATTGCCTTTTCAAATGCGTCTTCATCGACATGAAGTCCTTTTTCTTCCGCCATTTCAATCGTGAGTTCCAGCGGGAAGCCGAAAGTATCATACAGGTAAAACGCTTCTTTTCCGGGGAAACTGTTTTCTCCGCGCGCAACAACGCCCTCCAGAATCTTCACAAATTCCTTCATTCCGTTCTCAATGGTGCTGACGAATCTGGCAATTTCATTCTTCAGTTCCGCAAGTACAAAGGCACGGTTCTTAACTAAATTCGGGTAACTTTCCGCATAAATAAGATCGATATACATGGACGCAATGGTTAAGAACTGCACTTCCGATAAGCCCAGCAGCCTTCCGTGACGTACGGCTCTTCTGATGAGTCTTCTGAGCACATAGCCAGCGCCGCCGTTGGACGGGAGCAGTTTGGCTTCATCCCCGATCAGCATGACGGCAGTACGAAGATGATCCGCAAGGATCCGCATTGATCTGCTCTTTTCGTCGTCCGCAGCATAACTGCAACCGGATTCTTTCTCAATAAATGCGATCACTTCCGCGAACAGATCGGTCTGATACACGTCTCTGGTTCCGTTCAGAAACGCCAGGATTCTCTCCAGACCCCACCCCGTATCTACGTTCTTCTTCTCAAGCGGCGTCAGGCGTCCATCCTGATGCTTCTCGTATTGCATGAAAACATCGTTTCCAAGTTCCGTGTATTTCCCGCAATGACAGCCTGGACCGCAATCCGGACCGCAGTCCGGTGTATCCGAGACATAGAACATCTCACTGTCCGGACCGCAGGGTCCGAATTCCAGTCCCCACCAGTTATCCTCTGCGGGCAGATAATAGATATTCTCCGGTTTGAAGCCCGAAGCGATCCGGTATTTTGCGCCCTCTTCATCGCGCGGCGCATTGTCGTCGCCCGCAAAAACGGTAGCGGCAAGATGTTCTGCGTCGAAGCCGAACACCTCTGTCAGCAGTTCGAAACTCCATTTGCATCTTTCTTCCTTGAAATAATCTCCAAGACTCCAGCTTCCCATCATCTCAAAAAAGGTCACATGACTCTTGTCCCCGACCGAATCGATATCGTTCGTACGTACGCAGCCCTGCACATTGCAGAGTCTTGTGCCGAGCGGATGCTTCTTGCCGAGCAGATACGGCATCAGTGGCTGCATGCCTGCCACATTGAACATCACGCCCGTGGATCCGTCGGAAACCAAAGATACGGCACCGACGTCAACATGTCCCCTTTCCTGATAAAATGCTTTCCATGCATTTCTTAATTCTTTTGAAGTAAACTGCTTCATAACTGATCTCCTGTCAATTGATGATGATAATTGGTAACTACAGCAGACGGATTTCATGTTCCGCACATGCTCTCATGGTTTCTTCCGTCCAGATCGAACTCTGTACCTCGCCGATATGCGCGCGTCTCAGGAAGAACATACAGATTCTCGATTGCCCGATGCCGCCCCCGATCGTATAGGGCAGTTTCTTCTCAAGGATCGCCTTCTGAAAAGGAAGTTCCATGCGATCCATGCAGCCCGCCTTTTTCAACTGCCGCTTCAAGGAAGTTTCGTCCACACGAATGCCCATGCTGGACAATTCCAGTCCGATATCCAGAACCGGATAATATACAATAATGTCTCCGTTCAAATCCCAATCGTCATAGTCCGGTGCTCTGCCGTCATGGCGCTGTCCCGATGCAAGCGTTTTCCCGATCTGCATCAGGAACACCGCTTTATATTCTTTGGAAGCGGCATATTCTCTTTCTTTCGGGGTCAGTTCCGGATATCTGTCTTCCAACTCCTGTGTGGTAAGAAACGTAATTTGCTCCGGCAGGATTTTTCTGATCTCCGGGTATCTCGAATTGATGAAAACTTCTGTGTTTTTCAGCGCTTCGTAAACCTTTTCCACAATGCGCTTCAGAGTCTTTGTATTGCGTTCCTTCTTGTCGATGATTTTCTCCCAGTCCCACTGATCGACATAGATGGAGTGGATATTATCGGTATCCTCGTCTCTTCTGATGGCGCTCATATCGGTATAGATCCCTTCTCCATGCGCAAACCCGTACTCCGCAAGCGCGAACCGTTTCCACTTTGCAAGGGACTGAACAATTTCCACTTCCGCATCCTGTTGTTCACGAATACCGAAAGAAACAGGACGTTCCACACCGTTTAAGGTATCGTTGAGTCCCGACTCCGGCTTCAAAAACAACGGCGCGGACACACGTGTCAGGTTCAGTTCCTTGGCAAGCGCACGTTCGAAATAGTCCTTGACCTCTTTGATCGCAATCTCGGTTTCCTTGATGCTTGACGGACTCCGATATCCCTTCGGCACGACAAAACTTTTCATAGTAGTTCTCCTCTCAACTCTCTAGCGAGTTGTCTTTTCTTTCAGTCTGACCTCTCCGTCGGAAAGCGTTCGAATCTCTCCAAGACTGTCCCGTACCACCAATTCTCCGGCATCATTGATATCCGTGACGGTGATCGGCAGTTCTCCCGCCGCCGTTTCGTAGATCACCTTTTTTCCGATCAGAATGGAACTGCTGCGGTAGCGTTTCATAAACGAACGATCCTTTTGATCGTAATAAAATGCAAATCGCTGCAGGATGCAATGCATCAGATCTTCTCTGAGATCCCGCTTTGTCTCTTCGCGCTCCACAAGCCCTCCGGCGATTCCCTGCAGTTTTTCCGGCACCGGAAACCGATATACATTGATTCCGATCCCGATCACGCAGAAATCGGCGGTAAAATCCGGGCGGGGGTGTATCTCCGTCAGGATACCGCAGACCTTTTTCCCGTTATAATACAAATCGTTGACCCATTTGATGCCACAGGAAAGATGCAGAACCTCTTCCACGGCCTCCAGAACGCAGACCGCCGCCAGCGGCGTCAACAGTCTCAACTCATCGATTCTCTTCTCCGGTCGCAGAAGCAGGCTGAAATACAAATTGCCCATCGGTGAATAGAACTCACGCCCGAAACGTCCTCTGCCGCCCGTCTGTTCGTCCGCAGACAACACGCATCCTTCCGCCGCGCCCTGCAAACCTCTCTCATATAAAATCGAATTGGTACTGGTGACGCTTTCCAAATGCTCGATTTCAAAATTCATTGTTTAAATCTGCTTTCTTACGATCTGATATTCGTCCGCAAATTGAAAATACGGACACTGATACTCGGAATAGGAAATCAGCCTGCCATATTCATCTTCATCCAGATTCATGCAGCATTCATACCCGTCGATTTCTTCATCATAAATATAATTCCCGCAGGATTCGCAATTCACCTGATGGCTCATCATTTCTCCGTTCCGCTCTGATATTTCGACCCGTCTATCATAACAGACATCAGATCAGGCTGTAAAGATTGGAATAAAACCCGCCCTTTTGCAGCAGTTCCTCGTGAGACCCCTGTTCGATCACGCTGCCGTCCCGCATCACAAGGATCAGGTCGGCATCTCGTATCGTAGAGAGTCGGTGTGCGACAATAAAGGCGGTTTTCCCGTCCATCAACTTCATAAACGCGCTTTGAATCTTGATTTCCGTTCTTGTATCGATGGAAGACGTCGCTTCATCCAGAATGAGCATCGGCGGCTTGTTCAGCATCAGCCTGCTGATGCAGAGCAACTGTTTCTGCCCCTGTGACAGAATCCCGCCGTCTTCGGCAAGCATCGTTTCATACCCCTGCGGCAGTCTTCTGATAAAGGAATGCGCATGCGCTTCTTTGGCGGCTCTGATCACTTCTTCTTCCGTCGCATCCTGTTTTCCGAACATAATATTCTCACGAATCGTTCCGGAGAACAGCCAGGTATCCTGCAGCACCATTCCGAACATACTGCGCAGGCTGTTCAGCGTAATGTTTTCGTAAGGCTTTCGATCGAGCGCAATCTCACCCGCATTCACCTCATAGAAGCGCATCAGCAAATTGATCAGGGTCGTTTTGCCGCAGCCCGTGGGACCGACAATCGCAACATGCATCCCCGGTTGAATGGACAGATTTAAGTCTCTGATCAGTTCCCGTTTGGGATCATACGAAAAATCCACATGGGATACGGAAATCTCGCCCAACGCATCTGAAATTGTTTCCGCCTGCGCCCTGTCGCACTCCGCTTCTTTTGCATCTATGATTTCAAAGATTCTTCCTGCGCATGCCAGCGCGTTCTGCAGTTCCGTCACAACCGAAGAAATCTCATTGAACGGCTTCATATATTGATTCGCATAACTTAAAAAGGTCGTCAGAATGCCGACCGTCAGTCCCGCAAAGAATCCGGAGCCGCCGCTGCAAACGGCCAGTGTGCAGGCAGTTGCAACCAGAGCATAGACCAGATTGGTGACGAATCTGGTGCCGGGATTGGTAAGCGACGAGAAAAAAATGGCACGAAACAAAGATTTCTGCAATCTGTCATTGATCTCATCGAACCGAAGCAGCATTTTCTCCTGCTGACCGTATGCTTTGACGACTTTCAGATTGGATAGGGCTTCATCGATGAGCGCTGTCTGCTCGCCCCTTTCCTGCCCCTGTATCTGAAACATTTCAAACGTATGCTTCGCAATAAATCTGGCGACAAAGAGTGAAATCGGCGTCAGCACCACCACAATCAGTGCGATCAGCACATTCAGCGAAAACATGAAATACAACGTGCCGACAATGGTCATGATACCGGTCAGGAACTGGCTGAAGCCTAACAGCAATCCTTCCGCAAACAGATCCGCATCGCCGATCATTCTACTGGCAATATCCCCTTGCGAATGCTGATCCACGTATGAAAACGGAAAGGTAAGCAATTTGGAAAACGCTTCATTTCTGACTCTTTGCACGGTTGCAAAAACAATCTTCTGGTTGACCAGATGCATTGCATACTGCGAAATTGCGGCAATTCCCGCAAAGATCGCCGCGGCTCGCAGTTCCGGCATAGCCGCACCGATTCCCCGCGTTTCTATCAAAAGGTCGATCGCCCTGCCGATCCTGATCGGAACCAGCAGCGTGCCGACCACCGTCAGCACAGCCAGCAGAACGGAACCCAACATCCTGCTAAGGTGTGGACGGATCAGTTTCAGAACCCGTTTCAGAATCTTTGAGGAAGAAAATTCCGTATTCTCATGAGCATTGGCGGTCGGCGTATAGCCGTAAATATTTGCCGGCATCATCCCACCTCCGTTTTCCTGCCCTGAGACTCATGAATTTCCCGATAAGTCTCACAGGTCTCAAGCAAGTCCGCATGTGTTCCGTATCCGACCGCTTTCCCGTCGTCCAGCACCAGAATATGGTCGGCATTCTGAATGGAAACGGTTCGCTGACTGATGATCAACACGGTGGGATGATAGGGAAGCGCCGCGATATTCTCTCTGACCAACGCATCCGTCGCATAATCAAGCGCCGAAGAAGAATCATCCAGAATCAGGATCCTGGGTTTCTTGACCAGCGCCCTGGCAATGCAGAGTCTCTGCCGCTGTCCGCCGGAATAGTTGCGTCCGAACTGTACAACCTCTCCGTCCAGTCCGCCATGCGCATCCGCAGTTTCGGTGCAGCAGGCGATCCGAAGGCTCTCCAGCATTTCCGCTTCCGTTGCATCTTCCTTTCCAAACAGCAGGTTGGAACGAATCGTGCCTGCAAACAGAACGGACTTTTGCAGAACGATCCCGATCAGATCTTTCAGACGTGCGCCGTAACTTCTGACGTCTCTGCCGTCGATCAGAATACGTCCGCGCGTGCAGTCATAAAAGCCGGCAAGCAGATGCGCAATTGTGGACTTGCCGGATCCCGTCGGACCGATAATTCCGAGGGTTTCTCCTCTTTTTAAGCGAAAATCAATATCCGTCACCGCTTCGTCCGCGGTTGCATTGTATTGAAGAGAAACATGATCAAATACAATCGCATCGTTTCCCTCTGCTGCATCCGACGCAACCGCTTTCTGCTCGGAATGCACGGAGAAAACGGCTGAAATTCTCTTTGCACCGGCAAGCGCCTTATTTA
>CAZNCH010000074.1:0-9042 GCA_964571555.1 uncultured Lachnospiraceae bacterium
CTCTTCCGATCTCCTCTTTCCCCTCATATGCGCCGACGCCGGCGATTGTCCCGTCCGAAATTGCAATGTCTGCTTTTCTGACAATGCCGCGGAACACATCCACCACGTTGCCGCCCCGTATCACCAGATCCGCCGGGATCCTGCCCGCAGCAACATCAATGCGCTTCATCAACTCCTGTCTGGACTCCGTGCTCTTTTCGTTTTTCATCTTCTTCCTGCTCTCTCCTGTTCTTTTTGATTCTTTTCGCTTCTTTCCTCTTTTTCTATCTATTCACTTTTTCTATCTCTTCTCTTTTTCTCTGCTTTCATGATTCCCTGATTTTCTTTATTTAATCCTTGTTTTGACTCCGTATATTTTAGAATTATGTAAACTGGTTTATCTCATTCATTTGCAAAATTATCGTAAATTCATTTCAACTCTACTTAATTATAATATTATGTAAATCATTTTTACTGCAATTATTTAGATATTATGTAAACTAAACTCCGTCTCATCCTCAATTTCATTCAGTCATAATAAAATCCAATCAAATACAATGATACTCGAATCATTTAATCATCATTTAATTACATATAAAAATATAATGATACATGATTCTATTGAAACCTCGATCATATTCCATTTCTTGAAAATGTTATGTAAATAATAATCAGCTCTTATATTTATTAGTTATGTTAATATTTCCCGATTTCAAAATCCGTGTATCCGATCAAACGTTATCATTGTATCACAGTTTCCGCCTCTTTGGGGATTCCGATTCTGCATTTTATATTTCAGGATAGGCATTCGCATCTGAAATGTTTTGATGAAATAATTCGTGCCAATCAAACAACATCGGTCGCAAAAAAAGAGAACAAGCCTAACACTTGTTCTCTTGTAATTGCATTTACTTTGCGTAATCAATTACTCTGCTCTCGCGGATCACATTGACCTTGATCTGTCCGGGATACTCCATTTCCTCTTCGATCTTCTTGGAAATGTCGCGCGCCATCAGTACCATGTCGTCATCCGTTACCTGCTCGGGTACAACCATGATTCGAACCTCTCTACCCGCCTGAATAGCAAAAGATTTGTCAACTCCCTTGAAGGAGTCCGTAATATCCTCTAATTGTTTTAATCTGTTAGTGTATGTTTCAAGTGTTTCTCTTCTTGCACCGGGTCTTGCCGCAGAAATGGTATCTGCCGCCTGTACGATGCATGCGATCAGTGATTGCGCTTCCACATCTCCGTGATGTGATTCCACACTGTTGATGACCGTTGCGCTTTCCTTGTACTTACGACACAGGTCTGCGCCAAGCTGAATGTGCGAACCTTCCATTTCATGATCAACGGACTTGCCGATATCATGCAGAAGTCCCGCACGCTTTGCCAGTCTCACATCCGCTCCGATTTCCGCTGCAAGCAGACCGGATAAAAGCGAAACCTCAATAGAGTGCTTCAGTGCATTCTGACCGTAACTCGTTCTGAATTTCATTCTTCCGAGAAGCTTCACAAGTTCGGGATGGATTCCGTGAACGCCGGTTTCAAGCATTGCCGCTTCACCCTCCTCACGAATCAAGGTCTCGACTTCCTTCTGCGCCTTCTCAACCATCTCTTCGATTCTGGCGGGATGGATACGTCCATCCACGATCAGTTTCTCAAGAGCGATTCTGGCAACTTCTCTTCGAATCGGATCAAAACCTGACAAAACAACGGCTTCCGGCGTATCGTCAATGATGAGATCAACGCCTGTCATGGTCTCGAGGGTTCGAATATTCCGACCTTCACGACCGATGATTCTTCCTTTCATTTCGTCACTCGGCAACTGGACGACAGAAATCGTTGTTTCTGCAACATGATCCGCCGCACACTTCTGAATTGCGGTAACCACCAGATCCTTTGCCTTTTTGTCCGCTTCTTCCTTGGCTCTGGCTTCATATTCCTTCACCAGAAGAGCAGTCTCATGTTTCACTTCGTCTTCAACAATTCTTAACAGATATTCTTTTGCTTGTTCAGAGGTTAAGCCGGAGATTCTCTCCAGTTCCTGTACCCTTTGCTGATTGAGTTTGGAAACTTCTTCCTTCTGCCTGGAAAGTGCTTCTTCCTTGGATGCAAGACTCTGTTCCTTACGTTCGATCGCTTCCGTCTTCTTGTCGACGTTTTCTTCCTTCTGCTGTACTCTCCGCTCCAAACGCTGAAGTTCGGCACGTCTCTCTTTGGTCTCTTTCTCGATCTCATTCTTGGTACGAATGGATTCTTCCTTCACCTCGAGAAGACTCTCGCGCTTCTTCGCTTCGGCGGTCTTGAGTGCATCATCAATGATCTCTCGCGCTTTCGTCTCAGCATTTGTTATCTTCTGAGAATCAGCCTTCAACTTGCCATTGTAGCCGAGCTTGTAAGAAACAAGAACAGCAACCAGCAGCACCACCACGGCAGCTCCAATAATCGCAGCTGTCACAGGACTACCTCCTTATAAAATTATCATTGTACAGATATCTTATAGGTTATCAGAAGATCATAATAACCTAGATTACAAATCTACAACATCACAATTTTATCCTGTTTACCATGTTATGTCAAGCAGTAACTCAACATCTTACTTCATTCTGCTAAAATACTCCTCGGAAACAGATACCTATTCAGTTCCCTCCCTCTCACTCTCCAACAATTTCGCGAAGACACGTTCCAGCAGATCGAGTCGAAATCCCTTTCGGTAGAACTTCGCGAACAGTTTCTGCCGTTCCTCATAGGAAAGCGCAGCAGGACACCTTCCAAGTCTTAACAACTCTTTTGACAATTGCTTTTGCAAGGTCTCTTCTTCCGGATTCCCGTTCTCTTCTTCATAGGCTGCAATCCGCGCCCGCGTCAGGTCGGATGAGATGCCCTTCTGCGCCAGCTTCTCGATCATCCTGCGCGCAGATTCCGACGCACAGTGCATCCGAATATAGGAATCGGCATATCTTGCATCATCAATATAACGGCAATTTACAACATAAGCAACCGCCGCTTCCACAACATCTTCCGGATACAAGCCTGCACGCAGTTTCCTGCGCATGGCTTCCTCTGTATAATCCCTTGCTTCGAGCAGATGCATGGCGCGCAGTTTCGCACGCTTACAGAGCGCTTCGGAATAGATCAGCCGCAGGGTTTCTTCCGTCAGTTCCACACCTTCCTCCACCCCGTAATGACGCAAATCGCCTTTGTATAATACAAAGGCGAAAGCATCGTTTAAATATATTTTGAATCGATTCCCTGCCGTAGGCAGGATTGCGGTAACCGTCATGATTCAGTGCCCTTTTTTCTCCCCTTTCTGCTCTCGGCCGGTGCATCTGTTGTTGCAGCCGTTTCCTGAACCAGACCGTAATGCTCTCTCACCTTTCGTTCCACTTCCGCGCAGACCTCGGGGTGATCGAGCAGATACTGCTTCGTGTTCTCACGACCCTGACCGATCTTCTGTCCGTTATAGGCATACCATGCACCGCTCTTGTTGACGATATCGCAACCGGCAGCCAGATCCAGAATATCACCCTCGGAAGAGATGCCCTTTCCGAACATGATATCGAATTCCGCCTCCTGAAACGGCGGCGCGATCTTATTCTTCACAACCTTGACTCTGGTTCTGTTTCCGACCACTTCACCGCCCTGCTTCAAGGTCTCGATCCTGCGGACGTCCATACGGATCGAGGAATAGAACTTCAACGCAAGTCCGCCGGTCGTTGTCTCCGGATTACCGAACATGACGCCGATCTTCTGACGCAACTGGTTAATGAAAATCACGGTACATTTTGTCTTGCTGACAACAGCGGTCAGTTTTCGAAGCGCCTGAGACATCAGTCTCGCCTGCAGACCGACATGGGAATCCCCCATTTCGCCGTCGATCTCCGCCTTGGGCACAATTGCGGCTACAGAGTCGACAACAACGATATCCACCGCACCGGATCTGACCATGGTCTCAGTAATCTCCAATGCCTGCTCGCCGTTGTCCGGCTGGGAAATATACAGGTTATCAATATCAACACCGATGTTCTTGGCATAGACCGGATCCAGTGCATGCTCCGCATCGATGAAACCTGCGATTCCGCCTCTCTTCTGCACTTCCGCAATCATGTGCAGGGTTACGGTCGTCTTACCGCTTGATTCGGGCCCATAGATCTCTAGGATCCTGCCCTTGGGAATCCCGCCGAGTCCCAGTGCAATATCCAGGCTCAGCGATCCCGTCGGTACGGTTTCAATGTTCATGTTCGCAGCACTGTCGCCCAACTTCATGACAGATCCCTGTCCGTACTGTTTCTCAATCATCGCCAGCGCGGCGTCCAGCGCTTTCATTCTCTCGTCTCTTTCCATTTCTACTCTCCTTCTTGAATTCCGTTTGACTCGAATTCCGTTCGACTCAAATTCCATTCGCCCCTTCACCGACCCCGCATGTCAGACCGAATGATTGCAACATGAACAAATGTTCGCATCTGTTGTAAGAATAAAACATTTGTTCTGGTTTGTCAACTACTTTTACACAAATATGGAATTCGTATCTGCTCTATGCGAACTTGGTTTCGCCCAGATACAGTAAAATGCATTCCCGCAACAGCGCCAATGCCGCAGCGGTCGCCAATTCTCGGTTTTCCCTGCGGTCGCCGCCGAAACGGAACTCCCTGACCGTTGTTTTCTCCATGACGCAGCAGCCGATATAGACGAGTCCGACCGGCTTTTCTTCCGTTCCGCCGTCAGGTCCGGCTACCCCCGTCGCCGCCACACACGCTTCCGATTTGGTTGCGAGCATGCCGCCCTTCGCCATTTCTTCCGCCGTCTGTGCGCTGACCGCACCGTAGGTTTTCAGTGTGGATTTCTTCACATCGAGACGTTTGTGTTTCGCTTTGTTGGAATAGGTGATAAAACCTTCCTTATAGACTTCCGAAGCCCCGGGAACATCGATGATCCTTGCGGCAATCATTCCGCCGGTGCAGGACTCCGCAGTGGAAACCTTCAATTCATTATTGAGAAGCAGTTCGATGACGGACTGCTCCAATGTCACTTCCGGTTCCGTTGTATAAATCAGCGCGCCGAATCTGCGTTTCAGATCCTTGACCGCCTTTTTTGCAAGATGCTCTGCTTCCTCTTCGCCGGGAGCGTGCGCCGTGACCTGAATATGCGTTTCTCCAATCCTGCTTTCTACGAAGAACCTCGGGTTTTTAGACGGCAGCAGATCGCTGATTAGGTCGGAAACGCCTTCCTGATCGATTCCGCACAGTTTGACCACCCGATGAATCTCAACCTCGTTTTCACGCAGCATATCATCAGCCATTTCAGACGCCCTCCGTTTTCAAAACATTACGGTTCTTATAGATATAATCCACCAGAGACACGATCGTCAGCGCAAGCGCGATCCATACGAGAATACGGCTGACAATGTGGAAGACGAACCAGGTTTCTTCCACCATCAGAAAGCCGATCATAATCAACTGGAAGACGGTTTTGAACTTGCCCCAGTAACTTGCGGCAATCACGACGCCCTGATCGCTTGCAACCAGCCGAAACCCGCTGATGATGAATTCTCTGGCGATGATCACGATCACGATCCACGCTTCGATTCTGCCAAGCGCCACAAGGCAGATCAGCATCGAGCAAACCAGCAGCTTATCCGCCAGCGGATCCATGAATTTGCCGAAATTGGTCACAATATTGTATTTGCGCGCGATCCATCCGTCCAGAAGATCCGTCAGGGCAGCAACGATGAAAATGATGAGTCCGATCCAATGTCCCAACAGCCCCAGCATATCCGTCAGCATGAAAAACACGCAGAACGGAACCATGATGACACGTAAAATCGTCAACTTATTCGGCAGATTCATCCGTCAATTCTCCTATCAGATCATATTCGTTCGCGCCCGTAACGATCACCTCAACAAACGTTCCGGACAACAATTCCCGTTCGGTATGCAGGAACAGATTGCCGTCCACACCGGGAGCGTCCAGATAGGTTCTGGTCACGTAAACATCATCTTCCGCAAGCCTTCCCTCAACAAATACCGTCATTTTCTTCCCGATCAGGTCTTCTGCGTGCGCAAATGCAATCTCCTGCTGCAGTTCCATGATCTCATCCCTGCGCCTGTTTGCGACCGCTTCTTCCACCTGTTCTTCCATCTCGTAAGCCGGTGTCCCTTCTTCCCGCGAATAGGAGAAAACGCCGAGCCGCTCAAATTCCATTTGTTCAACGAAATCCAACAGAATCTCATGATCTTCCTCGGTTTCCCCGGGAAAACCGCTGATCAGCGTTGTTCTGATGCAAATATCGGGGATTTCAGCGCGAAGTTTTGCAATCAGTTCCGTAAGATAAGCACGGTTCGTCCTGCGTCCCATCCGTTTCAGAACCGCATCGGAAGCATGTTGAATCGGCATATCGATATAATGACAGATCTTGGGTTCGGTTCGCATCACCGCAATCAGTTCGTCCGTGATTTCTTCGGGATAACAGTAGAGCAGACGGATCCAGCGAAGTTCCGGAATCCGGCAGAGTTTTGTCAGAAGTTCCGGCAGCGCTTTGCGTCCGTAGAGATCCGTCCCGTAAACGGTCGTCTCCTGTGCAACCAGAATCAATTCGGAAGCGCCGTTTCTGACGAGCATTTCCGCCTCGTAAAGAATCCGTTCCATGGGAAGCGATCTGTAGCTGCCGCGAATGGAAGGGATCACGCAGTAGGTGCAGTGTTTGCTGCAGCCCTCGGCGATTTTCACATAGGCGTAGTGACCGCCCGTCGTCACGATACGATCGACGTCGGGAAGCGGAAGCGCGTTGACGTCCGCAATTTGATCCTCAGGCTGCCCTGCAAGCACGGATTCTATCGCCGCAAAAATCCGATCGTAGCCGGTTGCGGAAACGATGGCGTCCACCTCGGGCAGTTCCCGATGCATCTCCTGCGCAAACCGCGTTCCGAGACATCCCGCAACAAGGAGTGCCCTGCAGTTTTGCTCCTTGTACTGCGCCATTTCAAGAATCGTGTCGATGCTCTCCTGCATGGCGTCGTGAATAAAGCTGCACGTATTCACAACGATCACTTCCGCTGACGCAGGCTCGTCGGTGAAAATCATCCCGTGCGCTCTCAGGATGCCGAGCATATACTCCGTATCGACCAGATTCTTGTCACAGCCCAGAGAAATAAAACAAACTTTCATTATTCCGCGCCGGCGATGGTGATGATTCCTTTGTTCAATTCCTCAACGGCAGTGGAAAGCGGTTTCTTCTCATCCGCATTTTCAATGGGAGTCGGCGCGCCGTTGATCAGCTGTCTTGCACGCTTGCTGGTCGCCATTACAATCGAATAACGGCTGTTGACCACGGGCTGTTCGCCTTCCTCCACTTCGCTGTTTACTACCTTCATTAAATCTGTGTAACTGGGATGTAACATTAGTTCTCTCCTTCCAGAAAATCAAAAAATTCCAATTTCAACCTGTCAATCAATTCGCCGGAGCGGCTCACGCTGTAACGTGATGCATTCACGGTCTCATTCAGGATCTGAACGCACAAATCGAGGTCGTCATTGATGAGCAGATAATCATACTGACCGATCACTTCCGCCTCTTCCCGCGCGCGCCGCATCCGCGACATGATCACTTCCTCGGTCTCCGTCCCGCGCTTGCGCAGGCGTTCGTAAACCGTCTTCACATCCGGCGCGGTCACGAAGAACAGCAGCGCATCCGGAAACATCTTCTTCACCTGCAGCGCACCCTGACATTCGATCTCAAGGATCACATCCCTGCCTTCCGCGATCTTCTCTTCGACATATTTCTTCGGCGTGCCGTAGGAATTGGAGACATAATGCGCATATTCCAGCAATTCATTGTCCTCGATCATCTTCCGGAACTTCTCCTGCGTCACGAAGAAATACTCTCTGCCGTCCTCTTCTCCGGGTCTTGGCTCTCTCGTTGTTGCCGAAACGGAAATGACATAGTTTTCATATCGCTTCAACATTTCGCTCACGATGGTTCCCTTGCCGGATCCGGCAAAACCGGAAATTACAAGTAAGATTCCACGCTTTCCCATTTCATCCCTTCCGTTTATTCCAAATTCTGAATCTGTTCGCGCACCTTTTCGATATCGGTCTTTAATTCAATCGCGTGATTGGAAGTCGTAAGATCATTTGCCTTCGACAGGATCGTGTTCGCTTCGCGGTTCATCTCCTGCGCGATGAAATCAAGTTTTCTTCCGATGCTTCCGCCCTCGGCAAGTGTCTGCCTCGTATGTTCGATATGGCTTCTCAAGCGAACCAGTTCCTCATCCACGCAGATCTTGTCCGCAAACAGCGTCACTTCCGTCATGAGTCTGTTCTCATCCACCGATGCGTCTCCCAGCAGTTCCCGCACGCGAGCCGCCAGTTTGATCTGATACTCCGCAATGATCTGCGGCGCACGTTCCGCGATATGATCCACATTGACAAGCATGCCGTCCAACTTCTCATACAGATCGTTTTTCAGATTCTCGCCCTCGTTGATCCTGGTCTTGACGAAATTCTTTGCAGCCCCTCTGACCGCCTTTTCAAGATCATCCCGAAGCGCATCCTCATCCGTCTCCGCCTCTTCCACCGCCAGAACCTCCGGATACCGCGACAGTGCGGAAACGCGAATATCGTTTTCCAGTTCGAATTCTTCCGCCATCTCCTTGAAATAGTTCATATAGGCGGATGCAATTTCCCGATTATATTTCAGCGCGAACTTCCCCACGCTGTAATCCTCGTAGGTAACAAAAACATCCACCTTGCCGCGCTGGATATACTCTTTCAGCAGGGTGCGGATGAAAGCCTCGAAAATACCGAGTTTCTTCGGAATCTTCACATTCAGATCCAGATACTTGTGGTTGACGGATTTCATCTCCACCGTAATCCGTCCGTTTTCATCCGAAATCTCACAACGGCCGAAGCCTGTCATGCTCTTAACCATCCCGACGCTCCTTTGGAAACCGACCCTGACACATACCGTTTTATTATAGTCTATCGGCTTTTTCCAGTCAAGGACACAGCGGCTTGAGTTTCCGTACTTTTATCCACAAGCCCTTGTTTTGCTGGATTTATTATAAA
>CAZNCH010000075.1:0-8845 GCA_964571555.1 uncultured Lachnospiraceae bacterium
TTATTCTGAGGCTTATCGCGTGAGCGGAATATCCCCGATAGAATGCCCATGTTCTTTTTCCTCCTAAAAAATGGCATAAGAAAAGCACCTCCGAAGAGATGCTTATTGACTGTTTCCTTTCCCTTAAAACGATGCGGTTATTAAGGGATTCGTCTCGGTTGTAAGGGGACTACTTTAGCCGAATATAGTAAGTGGCTTTTGCTACACCCTCGCGCTTTATTTCGCCCTCGCTCACAAGTTTTCTCAATGCGCCTTCTATGGAGCTAATACTCAAAGAGGGGCACAACTCACGAATCTCTTTCTTCGTGAACTTCCCGATCCTGCTTTGCGTAGCCTTTCTGACCATGTCCACAGCGGGCATCTTTGTTTCTACAAGCGAAAACCTGTCCTCAAAATCCCTGTACGCAGAGATAATCGTGCCAAGCAGATACTTTATAAACGGTACGGCGTCTTCCTCTCCTTCGTGCCAACCCAGCTGCGAACGACCGAGTGCTTCATAATAAAGGTCCTTGTTCTTTGCTATTTTGGCTTCCAGCGAGATATACTTGCCCACATAGAAGCCGCTTCGGTATAAGAGAAGCGTTGTGAGCAAGCGGCTCATTCTGCCGTTTCCATCATTGAACGGATGGATGCAAAGAAAATCGTGTATAAAAATCGGTATCGCAATCAGCGGTTCGACATCGAGGTTACCGATCACACGGTTATACTCTTCGCAAATCCTATCCAACGCTTCAGGCGTCTCATACGGGGCAAGCGGTGTAAACAAAGTCACCGAATGCCCATCAGGATAAGTCGCACTGATATAGTTCTGTACATTCTTCGTTTGCCCAGCCATCGGGTTATTCATGTGACTGCACATGATTTTATGAAGCTGCAGAATGTAATTCCTTGAGAGAGGAATCGCTTCGTAGCTTTCGTGTATGATATTCAAAGCATCCCGATAACCGGCAATCTCCTGCTCGTCACGGTTTCTCGGCGTGGTCTTTTCCTCAACCAACTGCCGAATGCGCGTGTTTGTTGTTACAATACCTTCAATGGCGTTTGACGCTTCAGTGCTCTGAACTCTTGCTATCTCGACGAGCTTTTCAAGTTCCTCCGGGCGCTGCTTTAAGTATTGCTCTTGCTTTCCCGCCGCTTTGTAAATCGACGCAATGTACCCAAGAATCTCCGAGTCCCATTTCTGTTCTTTGATTTTTGAGTAGTTGAATGCTCTCATACGCTCACCCCCCAGTATTCCCTTATAATCTACCATGATTTAAGGGATAAATCAAGCATTTCTAATTTATCCCTTATTGCAGTAGCATAAATAAGGGAACAATGCGTCCATGCGCTATTTCCCCGCCTACATACAACAACTCTATTTTGGCTGTCTTAAATGAAAAGGATACCTCTTTCATCATAAACCGAGGCTTGGGTATCGTTGCCGCAGCGAATCGCACGGTCGAGCGCCATAATGGTAGCAACGGCTCCGTCGATTTTCTCAGTCGACTTTTCTTTATCGGGCTTAATATTTCCTGCGGGGTCGGTGCGGATGAAAATGTTGTCCATCATCCAGCGCAGGACCGGCTGACCGCCGTGAGCTATTTTCTCTTCCAGCACCAGTTTCATGAGTTCCTTTGTCGGAGGACTCATATCCTTAAAGCCCTGTCCGAATGGAACGACCGTAAAGCCCATACCTTCAAGGTTTTGCACCATCTGCACAGCACCCCATCGGTCGAAGGCAATCTCACGGATGTTGTACCTCTCACCGAGTTTTTCGATGAACTGCTCGATAAACCCATAATGAACTACATTCCCTTCAGTCGTCAGCAATACGCCCTGCCGCTCCCAAGTGTCGTATGGCACATGGTCACGCCGGACACGCAGGCTAATATTCTCTTCGGGAATCCAGAAGTAGGGCAGCACTGCGTATTTGTCATCCTCGTCAAGCGGCGGGAACACCAGCACAAAAGCTGTTATGTCCGTCGTGGAGGACAAGTCTAAACCTCCGTAGCAGACGCGCCCCTCAAGGTCGCTCTCGTTAACCGGGAACGCACACTTATCCCACTTCTCCATAGGCATCCAGCGCACCGCTTGCTTGACCCACTGGTTTAGCCGAAGCTGTCGAAAACTGTTCTCCTCGGCTGGGTTCTGCTGTGCCGACTCGCAAGCGGCTTTTACCTTATCAATGCCGACCGTAATACCCAGGGAGGGGTTCGCTTTCTTCCACACTTTAGGGTCAGTCCAATCATCCTCCTCGGCAGCGCCGTATATCACGGGATAGAACGTGGGGTCGACTTTTCTCCCAGCAAGAATATCCTTTGCCTTTTGATGCGTCTCGTAGCAGATGGAGTGCGTGTCCGTACCGGCCGTAGTGATAAGGAAATAGAGCGGCTGCATTCTCGCATCGCCGGAGCCTTTGGTCATAACATCAAACAGCTTGCGATTTGGCTGAGTATGAAGCTCATCAAACACGACGCCGTGGATATTGAAGCCGTGTTTGGAATACGCTTCAGCCGACAGCACTTGATAAAAGCTGTTGGTGGGGAGGTACACGATGCGCTTTTGCGATGCGAGTATCTTCACCCGTTTGGAAAGTGCCGGACACATCTTGACCATATCGGCGGCGACCTCGAATACAATAGACGCCTGCTGGCGGTCGGCGGCACAGCCATAAACCTCGGCGCGCTCCTCGCCATCACCACAGCACAGGAGAAGTGCGACCGCAGCGGCGAGCTCCGATTTACCCATCTTTTTCGGTATCTCGATGTACGCAGTGTTGAACTGCCGATACCCGTTCGGCTTTAGTACCCCGAACAAATCACGAATGATCTGTTCCTGCCAGTCGATCAATTCAAACGATTTGCCTGCCCATGTGCCTTTCGTGTGGCATAGGCACTCGATAAATCCGACCGCATAATCGGCGGCCTCCTTGCTGTAAACGGAGTCCTTTGCCTTGTACGCAGTCGGCGTGTACTTTTTCAGCTTGCGAATATGCGGTCACCTCCTCGCCAAAGGGCATAAAAATAGACACCCTTGCGGTGCCATCAAATCTATCTGTACGAGATACAGCCCCGAAGGGCCGTTCTCCTAATGAGCCTTAGTAGTTATCGCTGTGCAGGAGTATCTCCACCGCAAGCTGTGTGTCCGCGTCGGCTGGTTTTACATCCCAGCCTCTGTCGTAGTTGGCTACGATCTCGCCATTGCGCTTCAGCATCAACTTGGAAATCTTGCCGCCGTCAATGCCGAACTTACTGCCCGTTTCGTAGACTTTCATCCAGTAATGAAAAATGCTTTCATAAACCCGTAGGCTTCCTTCTTTCCACATAACCGCGCCCTCCTCAAAACCGTTCGAGGCGGACGTTCCCGTCTCTGTCGAAGAGTACCTTGTAGCGCGTTTCCGTACCGTCAGCCTTCTTTGAAATCAGCCGGATGCCACCCTCGAATGCGCTGTAGGCGCGGTCGAACTTTTCACCCTGGGGGAGCTCGCTCTTGGCTTGCTGTAATTGCTTGTCTGTCATGGCTGCGCCCTCCTTACTGCTTGACCTGGAAGCGGTAGGTGACTTCCCCCGCAAGGTCGCCCT
The DNA here is from genome assembly GCA_964571555.1 of uncultured Lachnospiraceae bacterium. Lineage (GTDB taxonomy): Bacteria > Bacillota > Clostridia > Lachnospirales > Lachnospiraceae > UBA2868. Next base: position 3,564 of record CAZNCH010000075.1, read on the forward strand.
TTGTGTCAAAGTCGATGACCGTCCAGTTGCCAAAGGCATCGGGCATGGAGTGGAGGGTGCCGTCGTAATAAACCGTGCTGCCCTTTTTGTCCGTTAGGAGGATGCGGGCGTGTCCCCTCAAGAGTTCGTAGAATTTGCTTACCTTCATCATGGTATGTACCCCTTTCGTTTTGGTACTGTATATATCACTCTAAACCACATAAATAGCAAGTCATTTCTGCGATAATAGTATAGATTTATTCTTCGCCGGTCAGAATGAACCGGGCGTATTCACGCTGGTGTTCATCAAGGAAAACCACCAGTTCAAAGAACTCCATGCTGTACGCAATACGCTGCACCGCGGTGACATCAAACATATTCGTCAGCCCAGTTTCACGAACAGCGAGAATCTGCTCCCGTATTTTAGGTGTCATCAGCCGCAGCCTCCTTTTTCGACGCTTCAATCGCACTTGCCAGCACCCGTTCATCAAAGCCTGAATCACAATAACCTTGCGATACTAAACCGTAGTAGTGACGGCTGGGCAAGCCGAGCGGAACTCCATCGTTCAAAATGTAGACCGTCGCTTTAACCCGTTTACGGTTGAGCGCAATGGTCACCGTTTCCTTTCTGCAGCGAAGCGGAAACCCCTCACAGCGGTCGAGTGCGGTCTCATCGGCGGGAGTGAGTTCCCATACCATGACAGGAACGCGCCCGCCTTTCAGCGGCTCCACGTTGGCGACAGCTTCGCCCTGTTTGCCCCGAAATACCAATCGGCAGTCCTTGAGTTCGCTGACTCCGAGCGGCCTTGCCGTGGGGCATTGCCGCGCCATCTCTGCCGTATTGAGGTTCGGGCCGTAGGCAATATAAACACTTTTCATGTTCACTCTCCCTCTTGTTTTTCTATCACACGGCAAGCGTCCTCGCCATAAGCCACGCCGAGCGATGAGCCGCAATCCCAGTCCACATGGATGGTGCCAATGTCATCCACGCCAGTCACCGTACCAAGACATCCTTCGTAGAGCGTCACGTTAAATGGGTCATTCATACGCACAAGTTCCACACGGCAGCCAGCGGGATAATGCTTGCGTAGGGATGCGAGTGCTTCCGGGCTGATTATTCTTGGCATGGTTCTGCCTCCGTTTCAGCGGTTTCCTCGTCAAAGGAAGCGTTGACCGCCTGGATGAGCAGTTCGTCTGCAAGCTCCTCGCTGTAGTCGCCAGTTGTTTCCACACATACAGTGACGGGCGCGGCAGGTTCTTTCTTTGCGCCGCTTTTGAATGAGCCGTTGCCGTCGAGGTTGCGAAGCAGGATTTTTCGTTCCTCTTTGTACTCAGCCCCAATAAAGCCGAGCCGCAGGAGGAAGCAGCGGAATGCGTATTTCTCGTTTTCCGTGTCCTTTTCCTTTGCCGTTACCCGTTTCTGATTCCGAGCCATTTCGCAAAGGGCGCAAATGAAATGGTCGTAGGCTTTGATCTCCTCCGGCTTCGGTTCGCCCTTGAACCAGGGGAAGCAAACCTTGTCCTCCTCTTTGAGAACAGGCAGTTCGGAAACACCCAGCGCCTTTTTTATGAGCGCACCCTTTGCTTCGAGCAAGCGGTCAAGGTTTCCGAACGCCGCCGCAGTGAAAAGCGACCGTGGCATTGAGATGCAAAGCCGTGTTTCATCCGGCACATTTCCTTCCGCTTCAAAACCGTCCTCGTAGAGCCGTTCGATAAGCTGCTCAATCACATTGCTGTCCGCTCGGTCATCAAAGGTAACGCCGCCGTTCTTGTCGATGGTGAAGTAATCCACCTCGTATGCGAAGCTGGGTGCGCCCTGGTACTTAACCGGGGCTTCGATGATCTCGCTGATAGCGTTCACCAGTTCTTTGCGCTTTGCGCCTGTCACGTTGTACTGTAGAGTCATGGTTTTTACCACCTTTCTTTTTGGTAGTACATACATCACTCTAAACCACCGAAATAGCAAGCGTTATTTGTACTATTTATCAGCTTTTTCCCGCTGCCCAGGCAATCCCCGAAAGTACGAAATATATACACGGCAGCGCCACGCCGTTGCCCCACATCTTATACTCGGCGGCATCCGAGTGCGGGTCTTTCAGCCATTTCACGATCTGCTTTTGCGTCTTGGGTTTAGACGATGACCCGATGATCCGCCGATGCGTTTCCCATACGCTCGACCAGAACGCAATGTCATCCTCGTTCGGCTCGGCAATGCCCAGCTCATCGCACCACCAATCGGGGAAGCCCTGCAGCCTTGCACATTCGGTCGGTGTCAACCGCCGCACGGAATAGCCCGGCTCGACCAGCCCGTTCTGATAACCCGGATTCGTGCCGTTCACCAGCGTGTTGACCGTTCCATCCTGCCGAAAGCACTGACTCTCGGCTTTCATCTGCGGATAGAACGAGGCGGGTTGTGCGACAGCGCCCGGACCTTTCGCAGTCAAGGTAGGCTGTTGCTCCTTTTCAATCGAGGGTTTGAACTGTGCGTTCTGGCCTTGATTGAACGCCGCTCGGTCAATGCCGTAGGCGGGTTCGGAAACAACGGTCGCATCCTTGTAATCTCTCGAAAGCAAGGTAGGGGCGGTACCCTCGCTGACCTGGGTAAAGCTGCCCGTGGTCAACGCATATACAGCATGGCGGTCGATGGTGTTGAGCGTGAATGATACATCCTCGTTAACGCCGTCACCTTGTGGGCCGTTCTTGTCGTTGCGCCCGATCATGGAGCCCTGCAACGCATACGCTTCAACAACCGCAACGCCGCCTTGATTGCATGAGGGGTTGCCGCCGTTCCCGTCAAGAGTCCGAGATTTCTCTGCTTCGTACACGCCGCTGTGCGGGTTGCTCGAAAGCATGGAGTTGGACTTGTCCGAACAGATGCCGTAACAGACCACCGCCGAATCCGCGCTCCCGGCGGCAAGTGTGTGGCACGGGTCGCCCGGCTTGGGGTTGGAACGGTTGGTCTTGGATGTGACCTGTTTTCCGTCATACACCGCTGGGACGAACAAGGTTTGGTCGTTATTGCAGGAAAGCGTGGCGGACTTATCCTCCTGGACAAGCGCACCTTTGCCGCCGCCTTCACAGCCGCTGCGTATTTTCATCGTCAGTGGCGCATCCATATTCATAAGCAGCGGCACATTCATGCCCCCGGTACCCATGCGCCCCGTTAAGGTTTGTATCGTATCGTCCGGCTCAACCTTGATCCTGCCGTCAATCGGATGGTTTTCAAGAGCAATGGCGGCGGGGACAACACCCGCCCGAAGCGTGGGAGAGCGTTCCTCCTCGTACCCGATGCTCCGACTCTTTGCCGAATGCTCGGTGCAGAACCCCGCTGAGTCGATTACGCAGGGCGGATGCCCATGTTCCTGCGCACGAAGCGTAGCGGCAACGGAGCCGCTCACATCCATCCGTGAGCCGCCCTGGTCGTTTAAGCAGAGGCTTGGCGTTCCAATGCCGTTTGCAACACTGCCGGCAGTTCTTTGCCACGAGCGGAAGCCCTCCGCAGAATACCCTGACACGCCTTCGGACTCAAATAATACTGTTCCGGCACTCCCACCTGTAAAATCTGCGACAAGGTAGATGCGGCGTCTGCGTTGGGGGACTCCCCAGTGTTGAGCGTCGATAGTGCGGTAAGCCACACTCCATCCGTTTCCCATGTAAACGTCGGCGTAGGGCCATCGCCCATTATCAGGCGCAGGCACCTCGGCGCTTTCGCAGACGACGCCGATGACCGCTTCGAGGACGGCTTTGAAATCTGCTCCGCAATTTGATGAGAATGCGCCGGGGACATTCTCCCATACGATGTATCTTGGGTATTTGCCATTGGTGGCACACCTCATTTCTTTGATGATTCGGATGGCTTGGTAGAACAGCACGGACTGCTGTCCCTCAAGACCTGCGCGTTTGCCCGCCACCGACATATCGGTACAGGGTGAGCCGAAGGTAATGATATCCACCGGCTCGATCCTGCCGCCATCCATAGTCGATATGTCGCCGTAGTGCTTCATAAACGGGAGCCGTTTAGTAGTGACCCGTATCGGGAACGGCTCGATCTCCGATGCCCACACAGGGGTTATGCCACAGAGCAGTCCACCCAAAGGAAAGCCCCCGGAGCCATCAAAAAGGCTTCCGAGGGTCAGATTTGTTTTTTCAGTCATTACATACCTCCGTTAAAACAGCGGTATCGCTTCATCTTCAGCCTGTGCCGTGACCTCGTCAAACCCATAGGTCAGCCCATCTCGCTGGACGGATACGCCTTGCGAAGAGCCGACCTGTTCGATGTATCGCTTCACGATCACATCACAGAACTTCTCGTCCAATTCGATGGTATGGCATACGCGCTCCGTCTGCTCACAGGCGATAAGCGTACTTCCCGACCCGCCAAAGGGGTCGAGAACGATAGCATTGCTCATGCTGGAGTTCATAATCGGATAAGCAAGCAGCGGCACGGGTTTCATGGTCGGGTGGTCGCCATTCTTCTTGGGCTTGTCAAACTCCCAGATGGTCGATTCTTTCCTGCCCGTGTACCACAGATGCTTTCCTTTTTTCTTCCAGCCGAACAGCACCGGCTCGTGCTGCCATTGATACGGTGAGCGTCCTAACACCAACGACTGCTTTTTCCAAATGCAGGTGCCGGAAAGATAGAACCCGGCGTCCGAGAACGCCTTGCGGAAGTTCAATCCTTCGGTGTCGGCGTGGAACACATAGATGGACGCATCGTCCGCCATGACTCCCGCCATGCAGGAGAAGGCGTCGAACAGGAATGTGTAGAACGCATCCCCGACCATGTTGTCGTTCTTGATTTTGCCTGCCGCACCCTCGTAATTCACATTATAGGGTGGGTCTGTCACCACAAGGTTCGCACGTTTATCCGCCATCAGAAGCGAGAAAGTGTCCGTTTTCGTGCTGTCCCCGCAAACGAGCCGATGTCGTCCCAGCAGCCACAGGTCGCCCTGCTTGGCGATGGCTGGCTTCTGAAGCTCTGCATCGACATCGAAGTCATCATCCTTGATGCCGTCCTTAATGCTATCCTTGAACAGAGCATCGATTTCATCCGGCTCGAAGCCCGTGAGCGAAACATCAAAGTCTGCGCCCTGCAGGTCGGAGATGAGCAGAGCCAGCTTTTCCTTGTCCCACTCACCGCTTATTTTGTTGAGGGCGATATTGAGCGCCTTTTCTTTTTCGGCATCCAGTTCGACTACGACGCAGTCCACTTCGGTCATACCCATGTCGAGCAGCACCTTCAATCGCTGGTGACCGCCGACCACGCGCCCGGTGGTCTTGTTCCAGATGACAGGCTCGACATA
>CAZNCH010000076.1:0-8790 GCA_964571555.1 uncultured Lachnospiraceae bacterium
CAGGCAATACTCGTCAGATTATCCTTATTCGCCTCGTAGAGCAGGTTCATTTCATCCGCGAAATAATCCCGCGCGAGGTCTGTCTTCTTAATGACGGAATAATACATGGAATCCGAAACGCTCATCATATTTCGGATGTAGGTATTCAGATTCCAGCTGACCTGCTCCAGAATCCGTTTGTCGTTTTCAATCGCGCGTTCTCTTGCCTGACCGGAAAATTGGGTATATAAAGCAATTCCCATGAGCACGGTACTTAAAACGGCAATCAGCGTAAAGGACATGGTTATGATCAACTGAATACTTCTTCTTTTGTATGCATTCCGTACGGAAGATGCAAGCAGCCGAAGTCTTTGTATCATTGCTTCTCTCTTTGTCGGTATTTCGACGGTGACATTCCGTAATGTTTCTTGAAGACGTAACTGAAATAACTGGGTTCCTCGTAACCGACCATTCCGGCAATCACATAACTCTTTTCATCCGTATTGTCCATCAGACGGATTGCCTCTTCCATTCGGATCTTGGTCAGATAAGCAATAAAAGTCATACCCGTTTCCATTTTAAAAATCGTACTGAAATAGGTTGCACCAACCCCCAGATGATTGCAGACCATATCCACTGACAGCGAGGATTGCGCAAAATGTTCGTGAATATATGATTTTGCCTTTTCACCGAGCAGCTTCGTATTGTCCTGCCGATTCTGCCGAATGGAATGCATCAGATCCACGCAGACTGAGAACAGTCGGTTCCCGATAGCTTCAATCGACTGCACCTGCTCCACCTCTTCATAGATGGAAGCCGGACTTGCCCAGGAAAGTGCCACCTGATAGGCATTCGCCAAGCGGCTGATTTCCATAATGATCTGCATATAGTTGAGTTTCAGCGCCGAAATGGATGCGAAGGAATTCTTCCATTGCTCGATCATCGTGTCAATCGTTTTCCGTATGCTATCACTGTTCCCCAACTTGATCTCTCTGACCAGTTTGGCGATGCGCTCGTCGGAAGGAAGTACCGTTTCTTCGGTTTTAGGCTCCACATCGCCGATATAAATCGCCTGGTCCGCTGAAAGCAGAATACGGTATAAGGTCGCTTCCTTCGCTTCTTTGAACGAGCTGTGGATCCCTTTCGGGTCCCCATAAACCTTCCCGATGCCTGCAACCGTATCGCTCCCGTACTGATTGCCGGACAATTTACAGATCTGATCCAACATCCGGATAAATGCGCCCAGTTCGGAAGTTTGCTTCAAACAGCCGATAATCACGACCTGTCCAATATAATTAACCGAAAGGATCTCCATGGAATCGCCGATGATTTCCTCCGCTAACTGCCGTAGGGAAACCGACCGCATATTCGAATCTAATGCGCCCTCTTCCCCGACATCTTCGACAAAATGCAGCACCCCGACCACATAGAAGGCGGAATCAACAGAAAGACCATAGTCTTTGGAGAATCGCTTCATCTCTTCTTCCTGCAATCTTCCCTCCAACAGACCGATCAGAAGCTGTTCCTTAAACGCCGACAGGCTTTCCCGATAGTACTGTTCCAAGCGTTGAATGTTATGTCTTCTGTCATAGTCTTCATCCAGACGTTCCCTGACACGCCGAAACACTTCCGTCAACTGCTCGGCGTCGATCGGTTTCAGAATGTATTCCTCCGCTTCGAGCCGGATCGCTTCCTGCGCATATTCAAAATCATCGTAGCCGGAGAAAATAACGACTTTGGTATCCGGGAGTTTCTCTTTCAACCGCTTGATAAAGGTCAGACCGTCCATAAACGGCATCTGGATATCCGTCATGACCGCTTCCGGGGTGACGCTCTCGATCTGCTCCAGCGCATCCTCGCCGTTGTCCGCGGTCGCGACAACACGAAAGCCGATTTTCTCCCAGTCGATACAGGTGACGATGGACTCTCTTGCATCCTCCTCATCGTCCACGATCATCAGTTGATATGCATTCATATCCTTCTCCAATCTATTCTTCGCTGAACAACTGCTCCTTGGTATAGTAGCCGCCGCCGATCAGCAATTCTTCATAATTCTCCCGATCCACAACAATCGGATCGCACAGATAGGACGGCACGGTCAGCACATTGTTGTTGTACTGTGTCGTGTCATTGATCTCCGGCTCATCCCCTTCCAGCACCGCCTGCACCATCGTCACGCACTTGGACGCCAGAATCCTTGAATCCTTGAAAATCGTCATGGTCTGTTTTCCTTCCGTGATATTACGAACCGCGATTTTCTCCGCATCCTGTCCGGTAATGATGGGAAGTTCTGAAACCTGATACCCCCTGCCCATACACGCGTCCAGAATTCCGTAGTCGAAGCCGTCAAAAGCGGAACAGATAATATCCAGATCTTTCTCCGGATAGTGAGCATCCAGCAATTCCAGACACATCGCCTTGGCTCGCTCATCGGACCAGCGCAGAATGCAGGTCTCCTGAAAAGAAGTTTTGCCGGAACGACAGATCAGCGTTCCGTTCTGCAGATAAGGGCGCAGCACTTCCATTGCGCCGTCATATAGGAAAATAGCATTGTTGTCATCGGGAGATCCCATAAAGAACTCGATCGTAAAACTGTCCCCTTCCCGGTAAGCCTTCTCCAGATCACACTTCCGCTCAATGTATCTGCCGATCAGCGTTCCCACCGCTTTGTTGTCAAAACTCGCATAGTAGGACACGGCGTCGGTATCCATCAGCAGTCTGTCATAGGCGATCACCGGAATGCCGGCGGTCTTGGCTTCCTGCAGGATACCGGTCAGTCTGGTGGAATCGATCGACGAAATCACCAGACAGTTTGCGCCGTTTCTGATCATATTCTCAATCTGCGACACCTGAAGTTCGATATCATCATCCGCATACTGCAAGTCGACCTCATATCCGAGCGTCTCCAACTTGGCTTTCATATTCATGCCGTCATTGATCCACCGTTCGCTTGTTCTGGTCGGCATTGCCACTCCGACGCGTTTTGGTTCTATCGATTTTCGACTGTCCTCGTTCTCCTGCAGCCGCATCAGATAATCTTCCTCCGGCTCCTCGGACAGCACTGCCGGTTCTTCCGCTTCGACTTTGGTGTGCGTATTCTGCGCACATCCCGCAATGGACAGCAGCAGCAGAAAAATGGCTATCCTCTTGAGAATCGCATTTATATGGGAAAGATGTTTTCTGTTCTTCATTCTGTTCCCCTACCCCGTCTCCGATCCGTTTCGAAAAACAGCTGCAGGAAAACCCGCAGCTGTTTTCGTTTCAGGCATTGTGCTTCTCAGCCTTTCTTACGCTTGTTCAATACATCAACCGTAACCGCGCCGAGCAAAACGGCACCCTTTACGATCTTCTGAATATCGGTCGACCATCCGAAAAGGGACATGCCGTTATTCAGGATACCCATAATGAAAGCACCGACAACCGCGCCGACAATCGTACCTGCACCGCCCGCAACGGCTGCGCCGCCGATATAACAGGATGCAATGGCGTCCATCTCGAAGCCGTCTCCCGCTTTCGGTGTGGAAGATCCGTTTCTTGCAGAAAGGACAATACCTGCAATACCGGATAACATACCCATATTGGTGTAGACCCAGAAGAACACTTTGTTCGTATCAATACCGGAAAGGTTGGCTGCCTTTCTGTTGCCGCCGAGCGCATAGATCTGACGACCGGCAACCGTCTTATTCGTAATGAAAGCATAGATGCCGATCAGGATTACCATGATCAGAAGAATAAACGGAAGTCCGTTATATCTGGACAGTTTATAGAAGAAGAACCAGGTAATGAACAGCAATACCGCAATCTTTACGATGGTCTGCCAAAGCGGGTTGATTGCAAAATTGTATTTTCTCTTGGTTGCATTGCTCTTGATCGTTGCCACAATCAAAATGATGGAAGCGGCAATCGCCACAAAGATGCTGACCAGATCGATCGTTCCGTCGCCGAACGGAACCACCAGCGTCGGCAGGAAGCCCGCGCCGATGAAGTTGTATTTCTCCGGCAAAGGTCCCTTGGTCTGCGCCTTCAGCAGCGTGTAGGTCAGTCCGCGCCCCATCAACATGGTAGCCAGCGTTGTTACGAAAGGCGGGATTCCCAGATATGCAATGAAGAAGCCGGCAAACATACCGATCAGAAGTCCGATCAGCAGGGATGCCAGAATTGCAATCCACATATTGAATTTCAGATCCATCATGATGATGCCCGCTGCAGCGCCGGTTACCGCCACCACCGATCCGACGCCCAGATCGACGTTACCGGTCAGCACGCACAGCAGCATACCGATCGCCAGGATAACGACATATCCGTTCTGCATGATCAGGTTGTTGATGTTCATGGGGGTTAAGTTCTTCCCCCCTGTCATTAAAGCAAATATCAAATAGATGGCAATTAAGGCAAGAAACATGCCGTACTGTTTCATGTCTAATTTCACGATTTTCTTTTTACTCGTTTCCATTTCCGTCTTCCTTTCTGTTATGAGCCATGATACTCAGCATAATTTTCTCCTGTGTAATCTCTTCCTTGGATAATTCGCCCGCGATCTCACCGTCGTTGATGACATAGACTCTGTCGCAGGTTCCGATGATCTCCGGCATCTCCGAAGAAATAACGATGATTGCCTTGCCGGCTTTCGCCAATTCGTTGATTACACAATAAATCTCATACTTGGCACCTACATCAATACCTCTGGTAGGCTCATCCATGATCAGGACGTCCGGTTGTGTGAGCATCCATTTTGCTACGACCACCTTCTGCTGATTGCCGCCCGAAAGAGATCCGACAACCTGATTGATGGAATTTGTTTTTACGTTGATCCGCTGACGGTACTCCTCCGACGCAACGATCTCGTCGTTGGCATTGATCACGCCGTTTTTGGAGAAATACAACGGTCTTGCCGCAATGGTCATATTCTCTTTTACATCGCCGATCAGATTCAGTCCGTACGTCTTACGATCCTCGGAAATGTAGGCAAGTTTGTTCCGGATCGCATCTTTCACGTTTCTGATGTGAACTTCTTCCCCGTTGATCTTGATCTTGCCGGAAAGCTTTTGTCCGTAACTGCGTCCGAACAGACTCATGGCAAGTTCCGTTCTTCCGGCGCCCATCAGTCCCGCCAGCCCGACCACCTCACCGGCTCTGACTTGCAGATTGATGTTTTTCAGCATCTGCCTGTACTCGTCATCCGGATGAAAAACATTCCAATCGCTGATTTCGAAAACGACGTCGCCAAGCGTCACACCCTCTCTTGCAGGATAACGATTGGTCATTTCACGTCCGACCATCGCCTTGATGACGCGATCTTCCGAATAATCATCCTTGCCTTTCGCGAGAGTCTCGATGGTCTTGCCGTCTCGAATGATCGTAACCGAATCGGATACGTATTCGATCTCGTTCAATTTATGGGAAATAATGATACAGGTGATTCCCTGCTTCTTCAGTTCCAACATGATGTCCAAAAGCTTGCGGCTCTCTTCGTCGTTCAGTGCCGCTGTCGGCTCATCCAAGATCAGCAATTCCACCTTCTTCGCCATTGCTTTTGCAATTTCGATCAACTGCTGTTTGCCGACGCCGAACGAATTGACCGGAACATTCACATCTTCATGCTCCAGCCCGACCTTGGCAAGCATTTTCTGCGCCTCATGCCTTGTCTTCGTCCAGTCGATGATGCCCCTTGCGCTCGTTCGTTCGTTGCCCAGAAAAACATTTTCGGCAACGGATAATAATGGGCTCAATGCAAGTTCCTGATGAATGATAACAATGCCCCTGGCTTCCGAATCTCTCAGATTATGGAAAGCGCAGTGTTCACCGTTATAAATGATATCGCCCTCATATGTTCCGTGCGGATACACACCGGACAACACATTCATCAGCGTTGATTTGCCGGCCCCGTTCTCGCCGCATAACGCATGGATCTCGCCGCGTTTTACCTGGATGTTGACGTCGTCCAGTGCCTTAACGCCGAAGAATTCCTTCGTTATGTGGTTCATTTCCAAGATGTATTCCGACATCCTCCCAAACTCCTTCTCTCCGAATATTCACCGGCACAGTTGTTTCCGTCCGTGTCGGCACCTAATTGCGAAAACGGGTGGCAGCTAATGCCGCCACCCTGTTTCTATTCTATCGTGTTTACCTGCTGTTTGTAAAGACTATTCAGCAAGCTGCTCCTCGGTATAGTATCCGCCGTCAACGATAACTTCCTTGTAGTTATCCTTGTCAACCGCTACCGGTGTGCAAAGGTAAGAAGGAACTGTGATCTTACCGTTGTTGTACTGCTCGGTATCATTGATCTCAGGCTCTGCGCCTTCCAGAACCGCCTGTACCATCGTTACGCACTTGGAAGCAAGGAGTCTTGTATCCTTGTAGATGGACATGGTCTGCTTGCCGGAGATGATGTGCTTGGTAGCCATCAGCTCAGCATCCTGACCGGTGATCAGAGGCCAGTTGGCATCCGTATAGCCAGCACCTTCCAGTGCGGACATGCAGCCGTAGGATAATCCGTCATAAGCTGCTGCAACGATATCAAGATCTCTGTCAGCGTAGAAGCCTGTCAGGATGTCTTCACATCTCTTCATAGCCGTCTGCTGATCCCATCTTAAAGTACAGTTGGAATCGAAATCAAGCTGACCGGAGAGGCATACCAGAGAACCGTCATCGAGGAACGGCTGGATCTGCTCCATCAGACCTGCGTAAAGCATGTGAGCGTTGTTGTCGTCAGGAGAACCCATGAACAGTTCGATGGTCTTCGGATCGTCCGGCGTAAGGTCCGTATGCTCAACAATGTAAGCGCCGATTGCAGTACCAACACCCTTGTTATCGAATGTTGCATAGTAGGAAACAGCGTCAGTATCCATCAGCAGTCTGTCATAAGCGATTACGGGGATGCCTGCATTCTTCGCCTGCGCTTCCACGTTAACCAATGCGGAAGAGTCAATTGCTGCGATAACCAGACAGTTAGCGCCTGCTGCGATCATGTTCTCGATCTGAGAAACCTGGGCCTGTACATCATCCTCTGCATACTGAAGGTCAACTTCATAGCCAAGTGCTTCGAGCTGCTTCTTCATGTTGCCGCCGTCGTTGATCCATCTCTCGGAAGACTGCGTCGGCATTGCCACTGCAACCTTCTTGCCGTTTGCTGCTGCCGGAGCCGCCTCCTCTGCGGGTGCTGCTTCTTCAGCGGGTGCTGCTTCTTCCGTAGCTGCCGGTGCCGTATCCGCTGCCGGTGCTGCTGCCTGACCGCAGCCTGCAAGCATGGAAGCCACGAGTGTTGCGCTTAATAAAACGCTGAGTAATTTCTTCTTCATAAAACCCTCCTAATTGATTCTGTTCGGTTCGTTTCACGGAACCGACCGTTGATTTCGGGCATCATCGCCCCGTCCGTAATCGGACAGTTTCATTATACGGAATCCGGTTTTGTAACTACATTAAAAAAACCACACAGAAATATGAAAATTCTGCACAGCACAGATTCGGCACCTTCGGCATCTCTTTTTCCCGCTTCGCCGCTTTCCGTTTTGTGGAACCTTCTTCCCCCGTTGTATCAAGACATGATTTCGCCCCCTCTGCCAAACAACTGCTCCGACGCTTTGATATGAATCAGCAGGGAAACAAAATCTCCGCCCTTGGAAGTAAGATATTTCCTGTCGGCAGGAATCCCGATCTGCATGATTTCACTTCCGTACATACTGTACCGGAAGTCGTCATACTCCACCTCATAGAGGATGTCGGGATGAAGCGCACGCAGTTTGATTTTCAGCCAGGATCCGTTCACCCGATTGAGCGTCTGATAGTAGCCTGCGATCGCTTCCGAAGCATTCTCATTCACTACCATCCAGCAGGTCTCATTCCCCTCAAACGGACTTAGAATTCTATAGAACCTGCCAAACTGGAACAGTCGGCGATTCTTCTTGTAGAACGCGATCTGTTCCTTTACCTGATCCAATTCTTCTTCCGAAAGCCTTGTCAAATCAAGTTCATAACCGAAAGCCCCATAGAAAGCCACATTTGCTCTGGTCTCAATCGGCGTCGTTCTTCCAACCTGATGGTTCGGCACGGCGGATACATGTGCGCCCACACTTCTGACGGGATACACAAGACTGGTTCCGTACTGGATTTTCATTCTTTCCCCTGCATCCGTATCATCAGAACACCAGGTTTGCGGCGCATAGAAAAGCATACCCGGATCAAATCTCGCCCCGCCGGAAGCACAGGATTCAAAGAGGATCTCGGGATATTTGGAGGTTAGTCTTTCGTATAAACGATAGACCCCCAGAATGTACTTATGCATGATTGTGCCCTGCATGTCCGCATCGGCGGTCTTGGAATAACACTCAGACATGTAGCGGTTCATATCCCACTTAATATAGGAAATCCTGGATTCGGAAATCAGTTGATCCAGAAGATTGAAGATGTAATCAACCACTTCGGGTCTGGAATAATCCAGAATATGCTGGGTTCTGCACATAGACTCATATCTGTCCGGCGTAGAAATAATCCAGTCGGGATGCGCCCTATACAGATCGGAATTCTTATTCGCCATTTCCGGCTCAATCCAGATGCCAAACTTCAAACCGAGTTCTTCCACCTTCTTAGAGAGACCGGATACACCGTTTGGAAGTTTCTTGGGGTTGGGATACCAGTCACCCAAGGATCTGTCATCTATGTTTCTCTCTCCGTATTTCTAAATTACATACTCCCTGACACTTCATCAGGATTCTGCCACACACCGGGCAGCTTACAAATCTCTTGTCTTTTCTATCTATCATCATCAAAATCCTCCTGTTGATTCAAAGTACTCAACGGTAAAGGGAAAGGAAA
>CAZNCH010000077.1:0-8560 GCA_964571555.1 uncultured Lachnospiraceae bacterium
CTACACCAGGACGTACACTCTTTCCCTACACGACGCTCTTCCGATCTATATATCCCAACAATATAGCTATTAAGAAATATAATGCGTATATTGCAAATCCCACCCCTGAGATTAAAGCAGCCTTAGGTGAATGATTTGTAAAAATACTCTTTAATGACCTGCCATACAACTTATTCAGTAGGAATATCGCAATACACCCGAAAATAATACGTAAAAAACTGCTGAATAGGTACCAAGCTGCTCCCTCAAAAATTTTAAGTCCTATTTTTGAGGCCACTACAAATATCATCGTCAATATTACGGTTGACAATATTCCAATATATTGCTTAAACTCTTTTTTCACCTTTCTATCATCCCCTTATTTTTATTGCTTTTATTACCGAATTTTCAAACTCGTAGTAACTACCATACAACCCGGTAGCACATAAAAATTTCAATTTCACTTTTACTGAATAGAAGCCCATATCATTATAAGTGTAGACAAATTATTCAGAATATGAAGACCAATTGGTATCGTCGAATTCTTTGTTGCACAATACGAAATGCCATATAGAATACCCGTAACAAAATGTGGCAATGCCTTCAACAATTCTGGAACCGATAGTTCATGCATATGCCCACTCATGAACAGAATCGAAGAAAGAACCACACAAATCCACACCAAAGATTTACGTTTTACATCAGCAACCATATTAAGTCGATAGGTTGCTTCCTCCAGAATCGGACCAAATACACCAAGTGCCAATATGAGCAGGATTGCTGGAACATTTGTCTGAGTGAACGCTATGAATATCGAGTTTTCCTGTCCACTTTCATAGTCAGGGTAAAGAATTGTTATCGGGAAGTACGAAAGATTGGTTAGAATAATATCTGCAATATAAATTCCCATAAACCAGAGAATGTTTTTTATCGTATGTTTTTTCCACTGGTTGATTCCATCTAATAAGGAGTTGAAATACGCGAAAACACCCACCACACCCAGAACAACATACGCTATACACTGAGTCCAAAGATACCCAACTCCGGAAAATCCCAACACAAATCTAAAAACAACAAAAACAATTAAATATGCTAACAGCATCAAAATCTTTAGCATTCTATTAAATGCCTTCTTTTCCATCTAAGACCTCCAAAAGGAAATTAGATGCACATGAATCACTTAATTACAAGCCAGTCATGAGTAAAAACAGAACTACCAGGAACATAACAACTAATATAATAATCGTAATCGTTTTCTTTTTGCTTTCCTTCAGTTTTTCTGCTACAGAAATCTGAATTGTTTGCGCAAGAATCTCGTCAACTTCTTCTTTAGAATACGAAACATTCGTATCAAGCTGACTATGCATTAATTCTAAAAGTGTTACATCCAAAGCTTCAGACAAAGGCTCAAGCATTTCAATTCCAGGAAAACCATGACCAGTCTCCCATCTGCTAATCGCTTTATCTGTAACCATAATTTTTTCGGCTAACGCCTTCTGCGTTAATCCCTTATTCTTCCTTTGTTCCTCAATGAACTTACCGAAAACATGTGCATCCATTTTTCTCTCCTGCAGTTGAGTAATCACATAATAGTATTGCAAATATATTTTTCCAACCTATGATTCATAGAACTATATTATAATCGCAATTTTAACAACACTATTAATCATAGAGATACTATTTGCAATGAAAATGCCAGACATTTCTGCCTGGCAGTAGTAATACTTTAGAACAAAAAAATCTCAAATTAACCAGGTAAGTTGGCCACAAAAAATTTCAATTTACTCTGCATTATCACAATAGACTTCTATCGCATTTGCTACGAAGATGGCTGTACCTTCTCCGCCATATGAATCGATATTCGTTGTAAAGTCTCCACCGCCTGAATACATTTTCCCTAATCCGCGCAAAATCTTATTTGTGCATGTATATAAGTTTTCTGTAATATAGTCCTGTATTCTCTTTACAAGATTCTGAGCATCAGCAGAAGCCGGATCTATATTCTTCATCTCGCCAGCTTCTTTAAACAGAAGCATAAATCTATCTGCTATAATTCGCTCGTCCTCTTCAGTTCGATTCTTTTGCTTTTCTTCCATCTCCTTGTATTCTGGCATATTGCCATACAATTCCTTTGCCTGTCTGGAATATTCGTCCAGTTTGCTTCTATCAAAAGCCTTAAAATCCATATGTTTCACTCCTAACATTTTGATTCCAAGTGCAAAGTTCATCAAGTTCTCAATATGTTCCTTCTTAAGCCTTAGCAACTCTATTTGCTGTTCTAAAGCTTTACTTCTATCAAAATCAGGACTATTGATAATTGCCTTAATGTCTTTCAGAGGAAACTCCAATTCCTTAAACAGCAGAATATGTTGAAGGCGCTCCAAATCTGTATCGTCATACAGTCTGTAGCCTGCATCGGTATATCCCGTCGGATGTAAAAGACCGATCTTGTCATAATATTGTAGAGTGCGTATACTCACTCCGGCAAGCTTACTCACTTCATGCACTGTCATCATTATTATTTCCTCCCTTAACTTGGTGACTTCAGCATAAACTATTACGTAACGTCGGAGTCAATACTTTTTTCAAAAAATTTTTTTCACTAAGTAGCTCGACAAACCGGAATTTGATTCATAAACTCTCTACATATGACAAAAGTTTATTTAATCCTTTGTTCTTGTCTCTAGACTCTAAAAACATCCCGGCAGTATACCATGAATGAGTATTTTTCTTATCCACAACAGAATACAGCTCGCACTTGTTCCCTATCTCCAAGGCTCTCTTGGTAAACATTTCGGCACACGAATAATCAATTAACCCATCATGTTCACTCTGTATCAGTAACATTGGTATGTTGCTCTTATCCATTAACTGACATGGTTCGCCTTCTTCCCTATTATAGTCTTTCTCAAATAACTGATTCAAAAGCAATTTTACCGATGTAGTCGTTTTCGTTTTAAAACTATACGGTCCACCTACACCTATAAATCCTATGACACCAGAAATGTCAACATTCATTCGTTCACGAATAGCGTTATTATATACAAGAATCGACGCCAAATGTGCTCCTGCAGATGGCCCCGAAACAACGATTTTGCTCTCATCTATATTTTTAGATTTCAAATAATCAATTGCCGCATTATAACCACTACAAACATCTTCAATCTGACAAGGATATTTATTTTTAGGTGATAATCGATAACCAATAGAAATAACTCTATATCCATATCCTGCCATAGCCTGACCAACAAAATCAAAGAACTTGGGAGAACCTGCATTCCATCCGCCACCATGAATCCATACAAAAACCTTATCACAGGTCACGTGTGTTGGTTCATAAAATAAAAAATACTGGTCCTTGTGTTCCCCAAAAGAAACATATTCGGGTTTGACTGTTTTCTTTACTGAAAACATTTTCATATACAAGCCAAAATAACTTAGGTTTTCTCTCAATGTATCATTCATTTCTTATCCTTTACTCTTAAAATATGAATCTATCTGCTTTCCCATTGTTCTCTCGTCATAATATTTGTATGACCAACTCTTACTTCATTTAGTAATGGAACCGGAACTTCATCACAGGTATGGTGGTATGTAAAACCGAGTTTCTCTTGTACTCGCTTAGACTTTTCATTGCCATCATAGTATCCACACCAGATTGTAGTCATACCAAGTTTTTCAAAGCCTCTCTTTAAAAGAGCATTCGCTGCCTCAGGCATATAACCTCTGCCCCAGAATGGTTCACCAAGCCAATAGCCTAACTCACATTCATCATCTCTCTCAGTCATATCAGTATGACCATTTAGTTTAAGCTCGACAGCTCCTATTGCAACATTGTTTTCTTTTTCGCAAATTGCATAGCATTCTGATCCGTTAAAAACATTATCAATGACACTTTTGCTTTCTTCTATATCCTTATGTGGAGGCCAGCCTGCAATCGGTCCGATATTAGGATTCTTAGCATATACAAATAAGCTTTCTGCATCTTCTGGCATCCATTTTCTTAATATCAATCTTTCTGTTTCTATTATCATTTTGAAATATATCCTTTCAACACAAAATCGGAATTTAAAAATTCTTTTAACTCCAATAATAGCAATACTACAAGACATTCTTCCACGAACAACTTCATATGCTACATCTTCGTATCCCATTTCTGCAAAAAACTTTTCATATGATTCTGAGTCAAACTGACGCTTAAAACTAGCACCAAGTTTTTCTAAAAACTTTACAGCCAATTTATTTGTTCCTTCATCACCATTAATGTATGTTGGAATGATTAATTTACCACCATCCTTACAGACACGAGTAAGTTCTTTCATCGCACTCTGTGGATCTGGTAACAAATGAATCACATTTCCTGCTACGACCACATCAAATGAATCATCTTTTGATTTTATATTTGTAATATCAACTTTCTTAAACTCAACATTATCAAAACTTTTTAACTTCTTTTTGGCTTGTTTTAGCATTCCAACAGAATAATCCGATGCAAACAATTTATTACATTTAGGTGCAATATAAATACTAATAGCACCTGTTCCGCATGCGCACTCAAGCACTCTATCAGTATTTTTTATATATTTTGCAACAGTCTCTCCTGTAGATTGATATACACATTTATTATAAATATTTTCAAACAAATCATATACGCCTGATACTTTATCCCAAAACATATGCATTCTCCTCTTACTCTATAAATAAGATTTGTTGCTATCTCACACAAGAATCTGTTTTATATTTTAACAACTTTGACCATTTTTTCTGTCGATGTCGATAGAATAAATATGCCCAACACCACACAAAGATAGTTTTCCAGCCGGCTCCTATTTCAACCTCATCACTATATTCCGTTGTACCATTTCCATTATCCTTTAGCTTTATTCTATGATTCCATGTCGGAACATAAGTGTTATGTTCATTTGTGTATATTCCGTCCTTCTTAAAATCAATAACCTGGATTGTATGAGTTCCATAAGGAATTACACAAAACATCTTAAATTTGAACGAGAATGAACGACCTTCTTCCCATATAATATTTTGTTCTTCACCAATTGGAATAAATTTCGCATAAGGATGAGCAACATATTGCAATGTTTTTAGGTCAGTAAGTAAGCTAAATACTGTATCAATATCAGCCGAAAAAGTACTCTTTTTATATACTATTTTATTTTTCATCATTCTCCTCTTATTTTAATAAATTGAATTTAAGCTCTCCAAAATAATCTTTGAAGAGCTTACTTCTTCCATACAATTATATATAATTATTCGACTTTTAACACTCAATTTTAAACATTCAGTATAACTTTACAAATTGCTAATTTTCTCCCGGAGTCCATCGCATGTCTCTTCAACAACCACGCACATAAACATGGCCGCAATAATGGCTCCGCCGATAATTACAAAGATCAAAAGATTGGTCCAGTTCTGTGTACATATGGAATACACTATCCCAAAACCAACCAGCAGGATAAGTAATCCAAGGACAACCTCACTGGCCTTTTCGGCCAGTTTCAGTGTCAACTTAATTGCAAGCAGTAATAAAGATATCGGTAGTAAAACCACCTTCAATATTTTCCTTAATATAATCATGCGTCATTCCTCCGCTTCTATGTTTTCCTTCTTCCACTGCGCAAGAAGTTCAAAAAGTATTTTCTCCATCTGCGACCTTGTATAATAAACCGGAAAGAATTCCTTCAGCTGCTTTTTTGTAATTGTAAGCTGCTGGAATCTGTTACTCTCATCCTTCGGAGCATTCTCATTCAGAATCCGAATCAGTTCCTGCTTCGTGATAGTCTCATTATTCTTCAGATACTCTCTGAGAGCATATATCTGAAAAGCTTTGCAAATATCATTTTCCATCATGTAAGCGTAAAGCATTTCCTGCACTTCCGGTGACAGATACGATACTTCAACAGCAGTAACAATTGCCATTGCTTTCTTATCGACAAGATCAAGAATAGACGGAATTACTTCTGTCAGTCGCATAAATCTATGGACCTGATTACGGCTTTCTCCCACTTCTTTAGCAAGTTGTTCATTCGCCCACAACTTCTTCCCTAATTGGGAAGAAGTTAAATCATTTCGTTTGCCCTGACGTTTCATCGCCTCATATCGCATCTTATACGCAAACGCCTTCTCACTCGGCAGAATCTCTTCTCTTTGAAGATTCGAATCCACCATAGCAAGAACCGCTTCATCATCCGTATACTCTTTTACTATTGCAGGGATCTTCTCAAGGCCGATTTGATTGACGGCAAAGAGTCGTCTGTGGCCTGATATCATTTCATAGGAATCCTCACCTACCGGCCTTACTATGACCGGTGTGAGTACTCCATTCATCATAACACTTTCGACAAGCTCATGCATCTTGTCATCATCAATTACCTTGAACGGATGATTCTTAAATCCCGTGATTTTTGCAACTTCAATTTCCGTAACGCCCTTCTCTTCCGGAACTCCTAATAGTTCATCAATAGAAAGCATTTTTATTTTCTGTCCCACACGTTCAGCCATTATTAGCCACCTCCTCTGTCAAAGCCTTATAAGCAGCTGCAGCTTTACCTTTAGGATCATATTCATAGATACTCGAACCCTCGGCGCTTACTTCAGCAGCACGTACCGACATCGGAATCGTTGTTTCAAATACCGGAACTATACCGGAATAGGAATCATAAACAAGCTTCGCTACATCCTTGGCATAATTCGTTCTGGAATCCACCATTGTAAGAAGAATGCCCTCAATCGTAAGTTTCTTATTAATTCTCTTCTGAACACGACCTATAGTTTTAATAAGCTGCTCAAGACCCTTTACTGACAAATATCCTGCCTGCACCGGAATCAATACACTATCGGCTGCAACCAAAGCATTTATCGTAAGCATTCCAAGTGAAGGCATACAGTCGATAATAATCACATCATATTTATCCCGAACCTTATCAATCAAACATTTAAGCATGTGCTCACGGCTCATTACATTTACGAGATTTACTTCAAGTGCAGAAAGTTCAATATTGGCAGGAATCAAATCCACACCCTCCGCATGACGTATAATTGCATCCGAAAAAGAGACATTCTTTTCCTCTACTACTTCGGTTATAAGATTAGCAAGCGTATATACCAAAGCATCCGGCTCACGATATCCGAGACTAATACTAAGTGACCCTTGGGGATCACTGTCGACTAAAAGAACTTTTCTGCCAAGCTTCGCAAGGCCGATTCCAAGATTAACTGCGGTAGTGGTTTTTCCTACTCCGCCCTTCTGATTTGTTACTGCAATAACTTTACACATGATTTTCTTCCTCCTTAATAATTGCTGCCCGGATCTTCGCCATACATCACTTCAATGTACTCATCCAGTTTTTCAGTATTTACAAGACATATTCTCTTGATGCGGTATACTGCCTTAGCTTCCTTCGCAAGATCCATAAAAGAATGAATCCCCATTGAATACAAAAGCGCACCTTCGTTGTAGCGTACCCATTTTTTCTTACCGCTGCTTGTAATCTGCGCAACATAGCGTTCCATCTTATTCTGCTTTTCTTCATCCTTCGATTTTCCTCTGTTATACATCGTCAAAACCTCCATTCTCTGCTTTACAGTTCTGTTCCAAAAACTCTTCTATTTTGTTCAAATCAATAACTACATTTTTCTTTATGCGAATATTGGCACCCGCCCTTTTTGCAAGCTTCACGAAAGTGTAATAATTCAGCGAATAGATTCGTGCACCCTCGGCGTATGAAACCAGCTTCCGTTGTCTGTTTCCGAGATACTTATCAAGATCCGGCCCTTTTTGCAAAGCACGGAGCTTCTCTTTCCTTTTGGCTTCCTCAATTTCTTCCTTTGTTCGTTTTGACATTTCGGCCTCCTTTCTGAATAAGGCAATTGTTTTCAGTTACACCCAAGCACAAAAAAGGCACCTACTTTAAGTATTTCTACTAAAGTAAGTGCCTGTTAAAACCATCCAAAACTGTTCCTTGGACTGTTTACCTGTTTAGTTTTAAGCTAAATACGAGTTCCACACTTAATTCCGTGAGGTTCCTCGAACCATTTTCTCATTCTTACAAGAGGCTCCGCTTTTGTCCGTGAGGTCGTTCAGAATTCACGACAATTTGCTTCGTTCCGTCCTGTGACAGCAACGTCCGACGCGTCACGTCTTAGTGCGTCTTAATGCGTCTTAGTACATTACTGTAACGATTTCATCGTCGGGACCGCGCCCTTTGCTCTTTCCATAGAAGTCCATAGAGGCCTATCCAGCTCTTTCGATGATTTTTGCCAAAATCCATAGAGGTCCAATCAAGTCCATTGAGCAAATCGCTACTTAGGTCAAACACGGGTCTTATTTGGACTGAGACGTACCAATCCGGCTTTGAACTTTCCTGTCCGTAGCCGTTCCGTATGTGTCCATCTGAATCCAAATCGGTACATTTGACACAACGTTTCCAAAACAGTACATCTCGAAATGCAATTTTAAAAAATCTTTCCATTAAGATTGGCCATGATCTCCTGCTTCTTTTCCTGGGTGGCATCGGCATATCGATAACAACCACATCAGCACCTTTTTCTTTGGTTATGATTCTCC
>CAZNCH010000078.1:0-8423 GCA_964571555.1 uncultured Lachnospiraceae bacterium
TCTCTGCTTTGGCTCTTGCTTTGTTCGAAATCTTCGGGGTTGGTTGTACTGTGAAGTTTTCAATGTTCAAGGTTGCAAATCACCCGTTTTAAGTGTCGCAACTCATACATAATAGCATTACAAAAATGTTTCGTCAAGGGTGTTTTTCGAATTATTTCGGCGTTTTTTTCATAATTTCCAAGGCGCCCAAGATGTGCCTTTTTTTTCTGTTTCAACCACCTTATCTTGTGGTCTCGCTCTTCGATTCTCTCTTATTATATATAAGAAGAAACACGAGCAGGGTCAGCGCCAGAAGCGCAATGAGGATTCCTTCTTTCAGTCCTTTGGGAATGTACTTCATTTCGATCTCATGCACGCCTGCCTTCACCGGGATTGCGGTCAATGCTCCCAAAACCTTTCGGGGAGCGGTCGCAACGCCGTCCACCCGAATGACCCAGGACTCTTCCTGCGGAATAGAAAACACCGCCAGACCGTCTTCCCCGGCTTCGATCTTTCCCACCAAATGAGAGCTTGTGATTTTATCAAGGGAACTCTTTCCCTGTTCCGCCATATCGTTATACCAGCGGGCAAGTTCCGCAGCATTCTCATAATAGAACGAAGCGTTATCGATTTCGATCGTGTCCTGGTTCAGTCGAACTTCTACGTCAATCTGCTGCCCCTGTTTGAAATGTCCCGTCTCACGCACCGACCAGCCGTAAGTTGTGAAATACGGCTCTTTCTCCAAGCCGTCTACGACAATGGTTGTGTCCTGTTTCTCCGGCGCTTCAAAATACATATACAGAAAATCTTCGCAGTTGATCCTGACGCGAAATATGACCGAAGCATCCTGCGAAGCATCCACCCGCGTGAACACGCTTCCCGTCTGCTCTACATTGTTCAGTTCTATCGTAGATAACAATGCCGGCTTATAAATATCGTATCGACTGTCCGTCATCGCGGATGCAATCGCATTTTGATAGGTGAACTTATTGCGGTTGCCCTTCTTTACCGTCTCAATCCGCTCGTTGCACACAAAGGCAAGCGGCAGGGCGAAACTGTTCTTATAAAGATAAATCCCATCCTTTTCTTTGAGTTGCGGATAGGGCTTCGCATACTCATCGTGTTGGGACAGCACATACTTTATTCCGAGAATAGAATCCGCAAAGGACGTGCTGCCGTGACCGTAGTACGCCCAGTTCTCGTTGTTCCGAAATCCCAACGTATCCATAAAATGTTTGACCTGCTCGGTTTCACACGAACTGAAATGAGAAAGTCCGTGATAGCCGAGCAGCATCGCATCATTATGCGATCTGCGGTAGAGCTTCTCCATTCGATAGAACGCCGGATCTTCCGCCATAATCTCATCTATGAGGTCTTTGTTGTTCTTGTAATAGTCGTGAAATTCCTGCATGCTGTAGGCTTGCGGATTCTCTTTCAGATCCGGAAAATAGCCGCCGATGGAAACATACCCGTTATACAGAAGATCCCCTGCCTGCAGCAGAAACAGCCCGACCGTCAGCGGAATCACATATTCCTTTTTGTTGCGAAAGCCATATAGGAAAAACACCCCGATTAAGAGAATCATACCGGTAATTACAATCTGATCCCGCCCTGCGTAAACATTGTGGGTGAAAATCAAATATCCGGAATAAAGGACGAAGGCTGCAAGACATAGAATGCCCTGATAATAACCGAGACCGTTCGCCGTACTCAGGAAACCTTTGTATCCGATAAAAAGCAGAAGAAAACTAAAGAAAAACGAATCACGGTACGGAAAGCCGATCGGCGCATTAAAGCCATGCCAGATAATATTCAGCGCATTGACGTAAAGGCTGCAAAACATTACCCCAAGCGCAAGAAGTGATGCCAGACGCTCTCGAAGACTGATTTTCTTGTTCACCAAAAACAGAATCACACAGACAACCGTAGTAACGCCGCAATAGATGATGGGCAAACCGTCGGAAATGTTTCCGTGAAACGCGGAATTGTACAGTCCCGAAAAGAATTCTCGCAAATAGAAGTTTCTGGATAACGAAAGGTTTGCTTCCGATGCGCCGCCCTTCTGCCCGGCGAGCGAAAATGCCGTTGGAAGCAGCGTAAACGCCGACAGGGCAACCGCAATGATCGACGTGATCACATAACTGAAAAAAGCTTTTTGACAGGACAGCGCCTTCTTTAATGTTTCCGCTTCCGCAAAGATCTCATAAAAGAAGAAGATCACCGAAAATAAACAGGTCATATATCCCATATAGTAATTGGAGAAAATCGACAGAAACAGAGTGACCGTATAGAGCAGATTCGGTTTCCCCGTGCGAACCATAACACACAGTCCGCGGATCACCAGCGGAAGCAGCGCAATATTGAAGAAATAATGCGTACAGTTAAAATAGGCAAGCAAAAAGCCCATCATTGCATAAGCGGTAGAAAAAATCAATGACGCCCATCTTGTGGTGAACAACTTATCTAACATCATGTTGAACGTAAGTCCGCTGCAACCGATCAAAAGGATTGCCATAAGCAGGATTCCCGCCGGCAAATATTCGTTGGGAAAGAACAATAGGAGCAGATTCGGCGGACTGTTCAAATAATAGGAAGAAAAGCCGAGCATATCGCCGCCGAGCGTTTTGCTGAAATTATAGAAAAAATCATTGTTTCCAAAAAAGATGTATTTCAGATAACCGTAGTAATCAACGAACTGATAGCGCATGTCCGCCATCAGAATCGAGGTTTTGCCGAAGGGATAGAAGCCGTAGGAGATGCTGATGATCAGCATGAGGATTACGGGAACAAAAAAAGAAAGAAGGTAGCATGCGGTTCGTTTTTGGTTGATTTTTCGAGTCATAAGATACCTCCTTGGCGCCCGCCGCGTTGATTCGGAACCTGCGGTTCCTCATCGCGGGCTTCGCCCTATAAAGAAACGGATTAACCGCTTCGAGTATGCAAGCATCCTCACGCTGTTAATCCGTTTCTTTGCGCGGCTCATTGCCATCACGGAGAAAGAGGGATTTGAACCCTCGCGCCGCGTTAGCGACCTACACCCTTAGCAGGGGCGCCTCTTCAGCCTCTTGAGTATTTCTCCAATTCTGAATTCCCTGATTCCTTATGAAATTCGTGCGATTGACGCAAAAGTTATTATACTAAAGGCATTTTCCTTTGTCAATCATTGCCGCGGGGATTCCGCTCAACCGATCCCGATACACTCCATACAGATGTCGATGGATTTCCGAAACACGCTCTCCGGTTCGGCAGTCAAACTGCCCGTCACCGTCAAAAGAAGCGCGGCGACAAAAAGCCCCCATCCGATTATATTTCTCTTCCGTTCACTCATTTTCACCCTCCTTTTCCTGACCGGTCCTGCGCGTTGACAGAGTAAGCCACAACACCGAAACAACGCTCAAGCCCAGACAAAGGATCAACATCCTGCGGGAGCCGGAAGTCCGCTTGAACAGCCTTCCTGTTACGGTTTCTCCGTGAAGAAACGCAGAAATTTCACAAATCAGCATCCCCAATACTAACATCGAATCACCCGCAATGAGCTGTCGAACCTTTCTGCGCAGCTGCTCCTGATCTTGTCCTTGAATGAAAACCGCCGCTCCCGTGAACAGAACCGCCAGACTTCCTGCCAACGCAATCACGGTGCCAAGATAACTTCCGGCAAAGACCGTGCGATTTGCCGCATTCAGCATCTCCCCCAGCAGTTTTGTAACGCTCACTTCGTAGAGCAGTACGAATCCGACCGCCGTCGAACACAAGCCTGCAATGCGACTTAACACCCGAACACCCGGCGTTCTCTTTGTCCCCTCTTCCGAGATTGCGTTCCTCCGTGTAACCTCCTGATCGCCGGAAGAAACGGAGGGCTGCATGATCCTGCGTTTGAGTTCGTCGAAGGTCGTAGTGATTGCGCCGGTCGGACAACTGACCTTACAATCGCCGCAGCGGATGCACTCCGGACTGTTTGCGGACTCAAACACCTTAATACCCGCCCTGCAAACATTTTGACACGCGCCGCAGACGGTACATTTCTCATGATCCACGCGATAACGAAAAATCGAAACAGGATTCATACAGCCATAGACCGCACCAAGCGGACACACATATTTACAAAATGGTCTCCAGAAAAATAAACTGACCGACAAAAAGCCCAGCAGCAGCAAGAATTTCCAGCCAAACCGAAAACCGATCTCCGCACGCAACTGCTCGTTTGCAACGACCAGCGGAATGCCGCCGAAAAGCGTACCGCTCGGACAGATCCATTCGCAGAACCACGGCTCCCCCACGCCGCCGGCGTTCAAAACAAACGACGGAAGGAGCAGCACAAAAAGCGCGAGGATAACAAATTTCAACCATTTGAGATAACGGTGTCCGGGCAAATTCTTCTTCCGACAACGCTGCGGCAGAATCCGATACGTCAGATCCTGTACCAGACCGAACGGACACAGCCAGCCGCAGATCGCCCTTCCAAGGAATGCGCCAAACGCCATCATCGTGCCGAACACATAGCAGGAAATCTTGAATTGCGGGGCTCCCAACACCGACTGCAGCGCACCGATCGGACAGGCGCCAAGCGCGCCGGGGCAGGAATAGCAGTTCAGTCCCGGAACACAGATCTTTTTCGTTGCTCCCTGAAACAGGCTGCCACTGACAAAGCCATAATAATATCCGTTGGTCAGAGCGAACCAGATCGCCTGAAACAGATTTCTCTCGCAATTCTTCTTCTGTACTCTTTTTCTCATTGTTCCGCTTCGATCCTCTCAAGCGATTCCTCGATCAACTGCTCGTACTCTTCCAGGGAGCGTTTCCCGGCAATCGTATTCAAAATTCTGCCGTTTGCATCGATAAAAAACGTCGTTGGAAGTCCGCCGGTCAAAGACAGAATGTCTTCTCTGGACTCTGCGTTCGCCTGCAGCATCGGAAAGTCCGCCTTACAATTCTGCACGATTATCTTTGCCTCATCCAATTTGCCTGCTTCCATCGTATCTTCGCAGTATCCGGCCAACAACACCTCGCTCCCTGCAAGCTTTCTCCCCAGATCGCCCAGCTCCGGCATCTCTGCAATACAGTTCACGCACCAAGTCCCCCATACATTCACAACGGTCAGTTGGTGCGTACGAATCTCCTGCTCATAAGAGAACGGTTTCCCGTCAAAGGTGGTTGTATACAAGGCGGCGAACACCGCTGCATTCGCCCGTTCCGCCGCTTGCTTCTGTTGTTTTGCATAGGAACTCACATAGAAAAACTCCACGATCACAAAACTGAGCAACAGCATCAGACCTGAAAATTGCAACACGGATAGGGATGTTCCCTTTTTACCGCTGTCTGTTTTCTGCTTTCCCTCCTGTATTCGACCCATCGCGTCCTCCGTAGATACCAACCGTGTTCCTTTGAACTTCCCTATTTTATTATACACTATTTTATTCTCCGAAATCACTTCTTTTCTCTGCCGCGTTTCCGGACGCGGATGCGGCATCGGCGTTTGACTTTTCCGCGTACGAACGCTATACTAATCACGTCCGACAACGACCTCTTCGGTGGTCGGATATACATCCATAGCGCGGTGACCGCGAAACGCAAAGGAGACTGTTTATGGACAATTACAAAATGTCTGTCGTTGTTCCCGTATATAACGAAGAAAACGGAATTACGCCTTTTCTTCTGAGAACGGAACGCGTCATTGAAGCCCTGGGCTGCGATTATGAGATCATTTTCTGTTTGGATCCCTCCACGGATCATACCTACGATGTGATTAAAGAACACATGGCAATCAACAAACAGATCAAACTGATTACCATGAGCAGACGGTTCCGTCAGGCTGCCGCTACAATGGCGGGCGTCCTAAACTGTACCGGTGATATCTGTGTTGTGATCGATGTGGATCTGCAGGATCCGCCCGAGGTGATCACCGACATGGTTGCCAAGTGGCAGGACGGTTATGATGTTGTCTATGCACAGCGAATCGACCGTCAGGGCGAGACGAAATTGCGTAAACTGATCGATCTGACCGCCTATCGTGTCATCAATTTCCTCTCCGATGTGGAAATACCGGTGGATACTGCGGACTTCCGTTTGGTCAACCGTCGCGTGATCGAGGAAATTCGCAAGATGCCCGAAACCAACATGTTCTTTCGCGGCATGGTCAGTTACGTCGGCTTCAAACAGACTGCCGTCCGTTATCACCGAGAAGCAAGAGAAGCGGACGTCAGCAAATACAATAAATTCTTCGGGGAATTCCGGATGGGTTTCCACGGTCTCTTCTGCTTTTCCTCGAAGCCGCTGGAATATGTCACTTTCCTCGGCATGATCATTACCGGAATCGGCTGTCTGCTCGCTCTGTTCTATACTCTGGAACGCCTGTTTTCCAAAGCGAAGAAATCCGCTCTTTCCGGAACTTCCGTTCTCCTCTGGCTCATCGGCGGGCTTCAGATTTTTGTCTCCGGACTGCTCGGGGAATACATCACCCGCATTTATGATGACGTCAAGGGCAGACAAAGATTCATCATTGACGAATTCGACGAAAACGATGCATAGACTTGCAGTGTAATCAAGGGCTGTTGCTTGGAATCGCTCCAACCGACAGCCCTTTTCTCTTGCCGACCAAGCGTTACCACTTCTGATGCGGGCAGGTCGCCGTCTTCGTCGCCGCCCTCAGTTCCACATAACAGCCACAGGCAAGACAGGTACCCTCGCTTAACTTCCCGCATTTTTTACAAACGCTCAATCGTTTCTCGTATTCTCCTTCGCACGTTCGCGCGGAAGCGACGATTTTCTCTATATATTGTCCGATCTTCGTATGATAATCTTCCGCTGCCATCAACTCCCGAATCAGACAACGATAACAGACCCTGTGTTCCAAACTGTCCTCCGCATGAAGCGCTATGCCATTTTGACATCAATCCTGACAACTGCGTTGGCGGGAATCGTGAACCGAAGCTGATCGTCCTTTGCCTGAACGCCGCTCAACTCTCTGATCGCAACGCGCTTTGTGTCGTTCCAATCATTATAATCGTTGTATGCTCCGCCAATCAAGCTGCCCGTTGCCGACAGGATCTCCGTATCTACAAGCGTACCGGAAATCTCACAGGCGTCCTCGCAAGATAAGTTCGTCATCGTAAGATGCAGCGTGCCGTCCTTGGATACGGAAGCGGACTCGGTTAAGTTCGGCACCAGATACTCCTCTTCCAAGCCGATCATCTCCGTTTCTACACGGCTCTGTACCAGATCCGCATCCTGGTGGCAACTGTACATTTTGAAGACGTGATAGGTCGGCGTCAACAGCATCTTCTCGCCGTCCGTTAAGATTACGGACTGCAAGACATTGATCAATTGCGCAATATTCGCCATTGTCACCCTGTCGCAGTGCTTGTTGAAAATATTCAGATTGATGCCTGCAACCAGCGCATCACGAATCGTATTCTGCTGATAGAGAAAGCCCGGATTCGTCCCCGGCTCCACATCGAACCAATTGCCCCACTCATCCACGATGAGACCGACCTGGTGCTTCTTGTCGTATTTGTCCATGATTGCCGCAACGCGGGAAATCAACTCATCCATGAACAACGTTTTCTTCAGCGTCATGTACCATTCTTCTTTTGTGAACTCGGTCGCCGATCCTTTATGCTCCCAGTCGTGCGTGATTGTGTAGTAATGCAGGGACAGCCCGTCCATGAACCCGTGGAACTTCTCCTCGGAATTAAAACAGGTTTTCATGACGATATCCGCCCAATTCAGATCATCCGCGTTGGGTCCGCAGCAAATTCTGGCAATCGGCTTCTTCGGATCGTAACATCTGACGTAAGTCTGGTATCTGCGGTAAAGGTTCGCATAATACTCCGGCGTCATATTGCCGCCGCAGCCCCAATTTTCGTTCCCAACGCCGAAATAGTCCACTTTCCAGGACGCTTCATGCCCGTTTGCAGCACGCAGATCCGCCATGGGGCTCACGCCGTCAAAGGTCATGTATTCCACCCATTCGCTCATCTCCTGTACGGTTCCGCTTCCGACATTCCCGTTGACGTATGTCTTACAGCCGATCTGCTCACAGAGTTCCATGAATTCATGCGTGCCGAAACTGTTGTCTTCGACCACCCCGCCCCAGTGCGTGTTGATCATTCTCTTTCTGGTCTCTTTCGCGCCGATCCCGTCTCTCCAATGATATTCGTCGGCAAAGCAGCCGCCCGGCCAACGCAGAACCGGAAGTTTCATCTCTTTCAGCGCTGCAACCACGTCGTTTCTCATTCCGTTCGTGTTCGGAATGTCGGAATTCTCCCCAACATACAACCCTTCGTAAATACACCGTCCCAGATGCTCCGAGAAATGTCCCTGCACCTCAGGACGAATGTGCCCCTTCCTATCCTTCGGATCAATCACCAGTTTCATCATACTGCCTTCTCCTCTCTGTGAAAATCATCCTGTTTGTTTCTTCTTGCCCATAGATCCAACTTCACACA
>CAZNCH010000079.1:0-8420 GCA_964571555.1 uncultured Lachnospiraceae bacterium
GAAATAGGTATCCATAATACACGCCACGCCGCCCTTGCCGAACTGAGAATTGATCCGAACGATCGGCTCGTACTCTCTTCCGATGTCCGCGGGGTCGATCGGCAGATACGGAACCTGCCAGATTTCCTGTTTCCGTTCCTTCATCGCGTGCACGCCCTTGTTGATCGCATCCTGATGAGAGCCGGAAAAAGCCGTGAATACCAATTTCCCGGCATAGGGATGTCTCTCATCAATCGTCATCTTGCAGCAGCGCTCATAGACGTCTATGATCTCATTGATATGTTCAATGTTCAGTTCAGGATCGATTCCCTGCGAGAACATGTTATAAGCAACGTTCAAAAGATCGATGTTGCCGGTACGTTCCCCGTTGCCGAAAAGCGTTCCTTCCACACGATCGGCGCCGGCAAGAAGCGCAAGTTCCGTTGCCGCGATACCGGTACCCCTGTCATTGTGCGGATGTACGCTTAAAATGATGCTCTCACGGTTCTTGAAGTGCTTGTTCATCCACTCGATCTGATCCGCATAGACATTCGGCGTATTCATTTCGACCGTTGCCGGCAGATTGAAAATGATCGGATTCTCCTTGGTTGCGCCCCATGCTTCCTGCACCGCCGTGCAGATCTCAAGCGCATACTCCACTTCCGTTCCGGTGAAACTCTCGGGAGAGTACTCCAGTCTGATCTTGCCGGGGAAGTTCTTCGCTTTCTCCTTTACCAGCTTCGTTGCATCCACGGCAATCTTGATGATTTCCTCTTTATTCTTATGGAAGACCACATCTCTTTGCAGGATGGAAGTGGAATTATAAATGTGGAAAATCACATGATCAATCCCTTCGATCGCCTCAAACGTTCTGTCGATCAATTCTTCTCTGCACTGCGTCAACACCTGCATCCAGACCCCTTCGGGAATCTTCTTGCGGTCAACAAGCTGTCTTAAAAAATCATATTCAATCTGGGAAGCCGCAGGAAATCCGATTTCGATTTCCCGAAATCCCAATTGCAGCAGCATGTCATAGAATTCCATCTTCTCAGACACGATCATGGGATCGATCAGCGCCTGATTGCCGTCACGCAAATCAACGCTGCACCATGCCGGCGCTTTTTCGATCTCGCGGTTCGGCCATTCTCTTTCCGGATAATACAGTACCGGATTCTTCTGATACCTCTTGTAATTCAGCATTCTCTCATCCTCCATCTCCTCTGTTTCTCATCGGGAAACGCTGATACAATGCGCCGTTTCCTAATCAGAGATATAAAAAAGAGCCGGCTGCGCCGGCTCGATTTATCTTATTCGCCCAATCCACTCTCAATTGCTTTAATCAAGGTCTCTAAGGCTTCCGCTTCATCCTCGCCTTCGCACACGAATTCAACTTCATCTCCACATTTTACACAGGCACCCAGCACACTTAGGACGCTCTTGGCATTTGCCGTGTTCTCGCGGAAATGAAAGGTAATCAGTGACTTAAATTGCATCGCTTCTTTGCATAGGATTCCTGCCGGTCTTAGATGCAGTCCTGTAGGATTCTTAATCACTACTTTCTGACTAACCATTTACCTGTTCCTCCATTTCAACTGTAGATAATGCGTTTACACACCATCATTTTGATTATAGCATTATCTCCTGTGATAAACAAGAAAGACTTATTGCCCCGCATGAGCCCCTTCGCTCTCCCTGTTCAGCACCACTTCCATATATACCGGCGTCGCGATTGACACTCCCGCAGGACATGTGAAGTTCACTTGTCCGTCATGGGAACCTTCGTACACGCTTCCCTCTTCCAAAACCTCATCCTCCGCAAGCCTTGGAACCATAGTCGCCGCATCGATCGTTCCCGAAATCAACGTCAGATCCAACTGATTCAAAACGTCCGACAGGCCCTGAACCGAGATTCGTTTCATGCTTCCCGTTTCCGCCAGATGCGCCGTATAACCTTCGGGTATATTCTCTACCGTAATCGCAGCCACCGGAATCTCGACGTCACGCGTCTCCAGCGGTTCCACATGGATGGTCGCCGTCACGTTTCCGTCGAACCCTTCCTCTGCAAGGAACACGCCCTCAGGCAGATAATTCGATATATTCACCACGGAGACCACATTCTCTCTGGCTCCGGCTACCGACATTTTGCCTTCCGGAATCACAATGTGCTGCATTTCGTCGAATACGCTTCCCCTGCCGGCAACAAGAACCGTTTTCGGGTCGCAGTCAATTCCGCCGGTTGCGGCGAATCCATCCGCAGGCGCTCCGGAGATTGCCGCGAGAATATTTACTTCCTTGGTTCCCATGATCTGTGCATCAATATGCACTTCTTCCACCGTGCTGACTACCATGGGATCCGTGATTTCTTCCCCGTTTGCATCAAAGAGCCGCACCACAGAAGTCGTCGACACGTCCTTGCTCATTCCGGTCACGTCAATTTCCGCCCTTGCCTGTGTAATCGTATTTACAATGGATTCCGGCCCCGAAACGGACAGCACATTCACGGAAGGCTGCAAATTGCCGAGCACCTTACCGGCATTTACGGAACCAATCACATCAACGGTGATCTCTAACTGCTTCCTGGCAAGATTCTCCACCTTGACCTGCAGATTCTTCTTCCTTGCATTCACATTTTCGATTCGATCGGAGAACCTGGTGAAACGCACCTCAATCGGGACGGTGTCCATAAATGTCAGTTCCTTCATATCCGCAGTTGCACGAATATAGTCCTTGCTCATCTGATCAATGATGGAACGTTTTGCCGAAATCGTAACCATAATACTATCCGAATCGTCTAAAATCTCGTAGGTTTTCCCTTGCTCCTCGATCACTTCACCGTGCAGCACCTCTACGGGGATTCCGGTGAAGGGCCGGCTGATCACGGGATCATCTACATTGACAACGATCAGCCAAAGGACCACTGCCCCGATCAGTGCAAGAATTTTCAGGCCGATATTTTCTGTCAAAAATGATTTCATTTCTTCGACCTACCTTTCCAGAAGAGGAATTTCTTCTCTTCCAATACTTTATCCTGCATTTTGATCAGCATCTGACGCATCCGTTCCATGTCCACATTCGGATACAGAACGCCGTCCTGTGCAACGCTCACTCTTCCGGTCTCTTCGGATACAATCACCGTCAAGGAATCCGTCACCTCGGAAATACCGATACCTGCTCTGTGTCTGGTTCCGAGATCCTTCGAAAGCAGCATATTATCTGACAGCGGCAGATAACAGGTCGCCGATACCACCCTGTTCCCGCGCACGATCACCGCACCGTCATGGAGCGGCGTATTGTGTTCAAAAATATTGATGAGAAGCGGACTCGAAACCACGGAATCCAGCCGGATTCCGGTTGTCTCATAATCCAGCAGAGAGTCCTTGTTCTCAATTACGATGAGCGCACCCGTTTTCGCACGCCCCATCGCATAACTGGCTCGAATGATCTCCTCTATCGTCTCATCCGAATACAGTTCTCCCGTCACTCTGGTACTGTTAAAGGAGAAAATGGAAGACAGGAGATTCTTGTTCCCCAACTTCTCAAGCGCGCGCCTGAGTTCCGGCTGGAACACCACTACAACGGCAATCACCGCAACATTGACGATTTTCTCGACAATCCATAAGATGGTCGTCATGCTGAAAATCGCCGCGATCGCTACGAAACCGAGGATCGTCAAAATTCCCTTCATCAGCGACCATGCCTTGGTATTTCGGATCCAAACAAGCAGGCGATAGAGAAGGAAGGTAATGATCAGGATTTCCACGATATCCGTCCACATGATGTTGGGCACAGAAAACCAGGTCACATATCTGTCTGAAAATGTACTGAACTTGTCCAAAATTTGTGTCATTCTTATCTCTCGTCTATATAATCTCTTCTGCCCTGATGCGACTGCTGCGGATTGATCCGTCGCACTCTGGTCTGCGGCTCTTCCATCGTAATCTTCGGAACCGCTTTCACATGATAATAATATTCATCATCCTCAAACTGAACATACTCGATGCGCGAGTAGTCCAGGTTGTGAATAAAGAACTGGATCACCAAAACAATCAATGCAGAAGCGAGACTCCCGAAAATCACTCCGATGACGCCAACCTCCGCATCCATGGCAACGGAACCGATCAGAATAATCAGAAGTTCGATCACCGTACCGAGTCCCAGCGCGATATACCAGGAGTAACTGATGGAAAGTCTGCGTACCAGATAGACCAAAACCACGGTGATACAAAAAGCGATCACCATCAAAATCATGGTCTGGTTCTTCAGCATATTGTCTATGATGAATCGGAATCCCGTCAACGCCGTATCCACACTGCCGCCACCGCCGGAAAGCTGCTCGGAATTCACCTTCACGTAACGCACCAGATAAAAGGCAATGGTGCCGCAGGCTGCAGAAATACAGGAAAGCGGCGATCCCACAAAGCCCAGCGCAAGCGGAATCACATAGGGAATCTTCAGAATGAAGCAAAGCGGCATCAGCAGTATCGCAATCGCTTCCCTCGGTGTAAATCGAAGATAGAGTACGAACATCAACAGAAAAACCAGACCGATCACAACAGCGCACTCCATGGACAGTGCGTAAACCTGCAGAACCACCACAAGCGCCGTAAGAATGACCATGATGTTGGGCGGCAGAAAAGAGCCGAGCAACGCAATGATCAGAACAATTGCCGGATTCTTCAGTCTGCTGTTGAATCCGATATTCGCATTGATCGCAATCTGAATGAATAACATCACAAGAAATTTCAGCACCGGTGTGATATACATTTCATACCGGGCGTAGAATTTGATGATCCGTTCCTTAATTACCAATAAATTCGTCATAAAGCATCCTCTCCGAGCGCAATTCCAAAAACGCGCAAACGCGTCGCAGTGTTAACGGCGACGCTCGCTTTCTCTTTCGTAAATCATATATAATTCCTTCATCTGCTGCTGATACTGTCGGATTCTTTTCTTGGATCTGTTGAATCGCATCACATAGATAAAATATGAGACCACAAGATACGCAAGAAGCACAATCACATACTTCACCAGCCATTCCTTGCCGAAGGCGGCGATATCGATCTTGTAGAGATTTGCGAGAAAATTCTCAAGATCATACAATAAATACAGTCCGAACACAACGGCGAAGCCGAGCGTTACGCAGATTGCGGATTTCACTAACTGAAAACTGATATAATCTCCACGGAAATATCCGTTTACCGCAATATCCTTCTTGCCTTCCACTTCATCGAAAGAAGCCATTCGCGTCATCAGCCTGATTTTTTCGTTATTCAGCATGGCTTAATCCTTCATTCTAATGATCATCCAGGAAACGCATCTTCGCGCTGTCTCTCGTCGGTCGCTTTACTTCCTGCGCTGCCTGTCTCTGTCTTCCGGCGCTGGATAAGGTACGAACCATCTCCGCTTTACAGCGGTCGCAAAAGCGTCCGGTACGGATCAGCGTGCCGCAGGATTCGCATTCCACGCCGATCGAAGAACCCTCCGCGAAGACCAGCCTTTCTTCCCTGACCCACTGTCTGATCTGACCTTCCTCCACTTCGCACTCCTCGGACACGGTTCTGATCGTGGTATCTTTGTTATTCTGAATGTATTCTTTTACTTTTTGAAAGCGTTCTTCCATCAATTCCCTGCAGGACGGGCAAAGAGGCTCGCCGGCAATATAGGTAAAGATTCTCCCGCATTTCTTGCAATTACGAACGTTCATACAAACCTCCTAGATGTTTCTGCCTATACAAAGCGTAACAAAGTAGACCTTTCTCACGCCCGCCGCTTTCAGACATCTTGCGGCGGCATTCACGGTCGCCCCCGTTGTATAGATGTCGTCGACCAGTATAGCCGTATCTAATTTTACATCATTTCGGTATGTTTTAAAAGCCTTTTTCAAATTATTTTCCCTTGCCGACGCATTCAGTTCTTTCTGCTTTCCGGTGGCTTGTAAACGATACAAGATGTCCGTCCGAAGCGGAATCCCGAGTCGTTTGGAAAGCGCGCTTGCAATCAGTTCCGCCTGATTGTAGCCGCGTTTTTCGTAGCGTTTAGAGTGCAGTGGAATCGGAATCAGCGCCTCAGCATGCAAGCCCTTTATCCACGCGCCCATCCCGCGCTCGATCAGTTCCGCATAATATGCCGCATATTCCTTTCTTCCGTGATATTTGAACCGATAGACGCTCTCACGTATCGCATCCTCATAGAGCAGCGCGCCGCGCCCCGCTTCGAATTCCTGTTCTTTGAGCGTACAGTCTTTGCAAGGAGTCTCTGTCACATTTGACAGCTGTTTGCCGCACCGTGTGCAAAAGGGCGGGCGAACGGGACGGATCCGCACAGTGCAGGCCGTACAAGTTCCACCCTCTGAGGGCAACAGCACTCCGTCGCAGAGAATGCAGCGCCGCGGGAAAATCAAATCCAAGAATCTATTCATAAATTTCCTTTAAACAGTCCCGAAGACCGGTGTAGCGTTTCTGTTCGTCTCCGTTTTCAATCATTTGCGCGATGACGCTCTCTTTTCCGAGGATCGTAACGCACTGTTTTGCCCTTGTCACCCCTGTGTAGAGCAGATTCCGGTTCAGGAGCATCTTCGGTCCTCCCAGCAGCGGCAGAACCACCGCCGGATACTCGCTGCCCTGCGACTTATGGATCGTAACGGCATAGGCAAGTTCCAGTTCGTCCAGCAATGAAAACGGATAATGTACGAATTTCCTGTCTTCGTATTCCACCGTGAGCGTCTCCATGAAGGGATTGATCTGAGAAATGACTCCCAGGTCTCCGTTGAACACACCCAGGCCCTGCTCGACGGGAATACCGTATTGGCTCACGATTTCCCATTCGAGCTGGTAGTTGTTCTTCACCTGCATGACCTTGTCCCCTTCTCTGAAAATCACGTCTCCGTACTCTTTTTCCTGCTTCTTGGGATCGGCGGGGTTCAAATACCGCTGCAAGATCGGATTCAGGCTCTCGATCCCGAACGCGCCCTTTCGCATCGGCGTCAGCACCTGAATCTCAAACGGCTTCGCATTCACGTACGCCGGCAATTTCTCCTGAATCAGCTGGATCATATTTTTCATCACGTGATTTGCGTCGGCGCGTTTCAGGAAGAAGAAATCTCTGCTCCGGTTATCGAGCGGAATCATCTCCCCTTCGCGGATCCTGTGAGCATTCATCACGATATCGCTGCGCTCCGCCTGCCGAAAAATCCGTTTCAGTTCCACCACGGGAAAGCAGCCGGATGCAATCAGATCCTGAAGTACCATCCCCGGTCCCACACTCGGCAACTGATCGGTATCCCCGACCATGATCAGTCTCGTACCCGGAACCAGCGCCTTCAACAGCGCATGGAACAGCGGCAGATCCACCATGGACATCTCATCTATAATAATAACGTCCGCTTCCAGCGGGTTCTCCTCGTTTTTCTCATAGGAGAAGCTATGCAGACCATCATTTGTACTTGGCTGCAAGTGCAGAACTCTCTGTATGGTGGCAGCCTCATAGCCCGTCGTCTCCGTCATACGTTTCGCCGCCCTTCCGGTCGGCGCAGCCAGGTAAAAATCAAGACCTTCGGCTTCGAAGTAACGAATCATCAGATTGATCGTCGTTGTTTTTCCGGTTCCCGGACCTCCGGTCATGATAAACAGCCCGTGACGAACCGCTTTCACCACGGCGTCCGTCTGCAGTTCATCCGGCGTAATGGAAAGCGATGCGGCATGGCGCATGATTTTTACAAGGATCTCTCCTTCTTCCTCGGACGACGTCACGTCCAGTTCCCGCAGCATTCTTGCACAGTTTTGCTCCATCCGATAGAAAGCGGCGGTATAGACGCGAACCGTTCCCTCGATCGTACGCAGCACGATTCTCTGATCCATGGCAAGGTTCATCAGCTGCTGTTCAATGGCGGACGTCACCACTTCCAGCAATTCCTCCGCCCTGCGGATCATTTCATCCTTCGGGAAATAGCAGTGCCCGTCCGCCACCGCCAGCTGCAGAAGATACAGCAGACCGCTGCGGATCCGATAATCGGAATCCGTCTTGATCCCGACGCAGCCTGCAATTTCATCGGCAATGCGGAAACCGACCCCGTTCAGATCCTCTGCCAAACGGTACGGGTTCTCTCTGATCACCTCGTAAGTTCCGCTTCCGTAGCGTTCGAAAATCTTCATGGCAAGAGAATTGGAAATCCCGTATTGCTGCAGGAAAACCATGATTCTGCGCATATCCTGCTTCATAGCGAACTGCACGGCAATCTCTCTGGCTTTTCTGCTTGTGATCCCCTTGACCTCGGCAAGTCGCTCCGGATCCTCTTCCATAACCCGAAACGTGTCCTCTCCGAAAGCGCGCACAATCCTTGTGGCAAGCGCCTTTCCGATTCCCTTGATCGCGCCGCTTCCAAGATAACGGATGATGGAAGCCGTATCCTCCGGCGGCGTGATCTCATAATGACTCACGCTGAA
>CAZNCH010000080.1:0-8267 GCA_964571555.1 uncultured Lachnospiraceae bacterium
GTAATCTCAAACTGGAGAAGCAGGAAGTGGAACTGCGGGCGTATGAAGCATTGAAGCAGGTTGGAATCAGGGATGAATATTTCTATCAGTCTCCGTTTGATCTCTCCGGCGGCGAGAAGAGAAAGGTTGCGATTGCGGGGGTGCTTGCAATGAAACCGGAGGTGCTGATTCTGGATGAACCCACGGCGGGACTGGATCCGATGGGGAGAGAGGAGATCCTGCATCTCATCCGCAGTCTGCACAGGGAGCGGAAAATGACCATCGTTCTGGTCTCACACAGCATGGACGACGTGGCGGAATACGCCGATCGCATCATTGTGATGGATCGGGCGAAGATCGTTTATGACGATACGCCGCGAAACGTGTTTCGGCACGGGGATGCGCTCCGTGAAATGGGACTCGCCGTTCCAGCGGTCACGGAACTGATGCAGATGCTTCGGAAACGGGGCGTTCCTGTAAATACCGATGTGATTACGATTGAGGAAGGCAGGAAGGCATGCTTAGAGATATTACGTTAGGACAGTTCTACCCCACGGAATCGGTATTGCATCGGCTCGATCCGAGGGTAAAACTGTGCGGAACCATGGTGTTCATTATTTCGATGTTCCTTTTTGAGAATTTCACAGGTTACATTGTGGCAACGATATTTCTTGTCTCGATGATTCTCTTGTCGCACGTGCCGTTTTCCTTTATGGTACGCGGCTTAAAGGCGGTCATGATACTGCTGCTGATCACGGTGGTCATCAATATGTTTGCAACGCCGGGTACGGAAGTTGCAGCTGTCTGGAAACTGACGATCACCAGGGAGGGGATTAAAACTGCGCTGTTCATGGCGTTTCGTCTGATCTATCTGATCATCGGCTCTTCGATTCTGACGTTGACAACGACGCCGAATAACTTGACGGACGGCATTGAAAAGGGCTTGTCCTTTTTGGGTCGCTTCAAGGTTCCGGTACATGAGGTTGCAATGATGATGTCGATCGCCCTTAGCTTCATTCCGATTCTCATGGAAGAAACGGATAAAATCATGAAGGCGCAGATGGCGAGAGGTGCGGATTTCGAAAGCGGTAACCTGATCAGACGTACGAAGAACATGCTTCCGCTGCTGGTGCCGCTGTTTGTTTCCGCCTTTCGCAGAGCCAACGATCTGGCAATGGCGATGGAAGCGCGCTGTTATCGCGGCGGAGCGGGCAGAACCAAGATGAATCCGCTGATCTATTGGAGACGTGATTATATCGCTTATGTAATTCTTTTTCTGTATCTTGTCGCGATGATCTGTGTCGGAGTGTTTTTCAAAGGAATGTGAATCATTGCCGAAGAGGATGAGGAAGCGTATGAGAAGAATCATGCTTACGGTCGCTTATGACGGCACCGATTACAGCGGCTGGCAGATCCAGCCGCATGCAGAAACCATAGAAGGCGTTTTGAACCGCGAACTCTCAAGACTGCTGCAGGAAGAGATCAGGGTCATCGGCGCGTCGAGAACCGACGCCGGCGTACATGCGGAGGGCGCGGTCTGTGTCTTCGATACGGAATCGAGGATTCCCGCGGAGAAATTTTCTTACGCGCTGAACCGGAGTCTTCCGGAAGATATCAGGATTCGGGCGTCGGAAGAGGTGGAGAATGATTTTCACCCCAGAAAATGCGATTGCAGGAAGACATACGAGTACCGGATCTGGCACGATGCTTTTCCGATGCCGACGAATCAGCGCTATACTTACTGGATCTATACGAAACTGGATGTGGAGCGGATGCGAAAGGCTGCATCGTATCTGGTGGGGCGGCATGATTTCGCGTCGTTTAGCTCGACGCATCGGCAGACCGAAAACACGGTTCGAACGATCTATCGGCTTGCGATCATAGAAAACGGAAAGGAAGTGATTCTCTCCGTATGCGGAGACGGCTTCCTCTACAATATGGTTCGAATCATCGCCGGAACCCTCATCGAGATCGGACAGGGAAAACGCGAACCGGAAGAGGTCAAAGACATGCTTCTTGCAAGAGACAGAGCATGCAGCGGGCCGACGGCTCCGCCGCACGGTCTGGTGCTGATGGAATACGAGTTTGAGTATTGACACAGCCGGAACCGTGTAATATAATATTTTGGTGTGACGGCATAAGTGAGCCTGCCAAAGCCCCGGCAAGGCGCGAATTTGCTAAGGATCGGAGATGCAACAATGGAATTGCAGCAACGATCGATAGAATTCTACACGAAACTTTATAATGGAAATGACCGCAAGGTTTGGAGGAATTATAATGAAGACTTTTATGCCGAATGAGGCTGCCGTTGAGCGGAAATGGTATGTTGTTGACGCGGCAGGACAGACACTTGGTCGTCTTGCATCCGAAGTTGCAAAGGTATTAAGAGGTAAGAATAAGGCGATTTTCACACCGCATGCGGACACAGGCGACAATGTGATCGTTGTGAATGCGGACAAGATTGTAGTGACGGGTAAGAAGCTTGACCAGAAGATCTACTATCGTCATTCCGAGTATGTGGGCGGAATGAAGGAGACAACGCTTCGCGAGAAGATGGCAAAGGCTCCGATCTCTGTTGTAGAACATGCTGTCAGAGGCATGCTTCCGAAGGGACCCCTCGGAAACAAGATGTATAAGAAATTATTCGTTTATGCAGGCGCCGAGCATCCTCATGCAGCTCAGAAACCTGAAGAACTGAAGTTTTAATCGAATCGGAGGAGAAGAATCATGGCAAAAGCAGCAGAAAAGTTCTACGGAACAGGAAGAAGAAAATCATCCGTTGCAAGAGTATATTTAGAGCCCGGCAAGGGTAAGATCACTGTCAACAAGAGAGACATCGACGAGTACTTCGGTCTGGAGACTTTGAAGACCATTGTTCGTCAGCCCCTGGTTGCAACCGATACCCTGAACAAGTACGACGTTCTCGTCAACGTGCGTGGCGGCGGTACATCCGGACAGGCAGGTGCGATCAGACACGGAATTGCACGTGCGCTTCTTAAGGTAGACGGCGACTTCCGTCCGACGCTCAAGAAGCAGGGTTTCTTAACCAGAGATCCTCGTATGAAAGAGAGAAAGAAATACGGTCTCAAAGCAGCACGTCGTGCTCCACAGTTCTCAAAGAGATAATCAAAAGAGAATATCAAAGATTTTACAAACCTCAGAAACCCTGTGTTTCTGGGGTTTTTCTTTGTTTAGAAACTTTGTGTTTTCTTTACTAAGGAAATTCACGGGATGATAATATCAGAGAATTTATTACCACAAAAAGCGTCAAATTGCAAAAAGTGGCAATAGGGCTTTGACGCATGGCTAGTTGATGTGGTATTCTATTACCAGAAAATGCGTCAAAATGTAAAAAGGGGTAATAAGATGTTAATAAAAAGAGATTTTTATCTAAATAAACTTATTGAACGACAGAATAATGGAATGGTAAAAGTTATTACCGGAATTAGACGTTGTGGAAAATCCTTT
Organism: uncultured Lachnospiraceae bacterium; assembly: GCA_964571555.1. Taxonomy (GTDB): domain Bacteria; phylum Bacillota; class Clostridia; order Lachnospirales; family Lachnospiraceae; genus UBA2868. The sequence goes on from CAZNCH010000080.1 coordinate 3,448, forward strand.
TTGCTATTCAAATTGTTTAAGGAGTATCTTCTTAATTGTGGTGTTAGTGCGGATCATATTATAGAAATTGCACTTGATGGAATTGATGTTGAAGAATTGCGAAATCCAAAAGTATGTTATAGCTATATAAAGGAAAGAATTTTAGATGCTGATAAATATTACGTTCTTTTGGATGAAGTTCAATTTATGGATAGGTTTGAGGAAGTATTGAATAGCCTTCTAAGAATAGCGAATGTAGATCTATACGTTACAGGAAGTAATTCAAAATTTTTGTCGAGGGACGTTATTACGGAGTTTAGAGGCAGAGGTGATCAGATACATATATATCCTTTGAACTTTGCAGAGTTCTATGCTGCTTTTGGCGGTGAGTACGATGAGGCTTGGGATGATTATTTAAATTATGGTGGGCTTCCAGCTCTTATTGACATGAAAAATACTAATCAGAAGATGGATTATCTTAAAGGTATTTTTGATAATGTGTATATGAAGGATCTCATTGATCGCAATAAGATAAAAAATAAGGATGAAATTAACACATTAGTTGATATTCTGGCATCATCAATTGGAGCGCCTACTAATCCTACAAAAATATCGAATACATTTGCTTCAGAAAGACAAAGTAATTATTCACATAAGACAATCTCGAACCATATTGATTGTTTGGAAGAAGCATATCTCATTTCTAAAGCAAACAGGTATGATATTAAGGGCAGGAAATACGTTGCAGCAAATCTTAAATATTATTTTACTGATGTTGGACTTAGAAATGCTAGATTGAATTTCAGACAACAGGAACCAACTCATCTTATGGAAAATGTTGTTTACAATGAACTCTTAGCAAGAGGATATTCTGTAGACGTTGGCATAGTGGAAGTGAATCAGAAGAATAGTGAAGGAAAAAATGTGAGAAAACAGTTGGAAGTTGATTTCGTGACCAATATGGGAAGTCAGCGTTATTATATCCAAGTTGCATTTGACCTTTCAACAGAAGAAAAGCAACAGCAGGAATACAATTCTTTTAGAAATATTCCTGACTCATTCAAGAAAATTGTGATTGTAAACGGTACTTCAAAACCATGGAGAAATGAGGAAGGTTATGTAATTATGGGAATGAAGTATTTCCTTTTGAATAGAGATAGTTTGGATTTTTAAAAGGTCTCGCAAAACTGATTTTATAAATAGATAGAGACATATCAGTGCTCTACATGGCGTAAGACTACTTATCTGCCGCACACGCATTCCAGTCATTTGACGTTGGGTTATATTGAAGAAGGGCAGGTCTGTATTACTGTAGATGGTGAAAGCTGCATTTACTCACAAGGACAGGAGTTTCGAATCCTGCCAAACTTCCTTCATGAGATAAAACCGGTGTCAGAAATGCCTTATTCCATGGTTGTTTTTTGTATTAAGACAGAAACTGACGTGGATGATGATAATTTAAAGGAACTTCAGGATGCCATTATAGAAAAACCTGAGAACAAATACCTTATAGAGGAGATGGCTGAGGGTTCTCAAATTAGTCCCTACTATTTGATACGAAAGTTTAAGAAAGCATTTGGCTTGGCACCGCATCAATTTCAAATACAGTGTATGGTTAGGAAAGCACAGAAACTGCTTGAAACAGCTAAAAGCATCCCTGAAGTGGCTTATGAAACAGGTTTTTGTGATCAAAGCCACTTGGACAGATGCTTTCGGAAAATCGTTGGCATGACGCCCAGCCAATATCGGGATTCTGTTTTTAAGGGTAATTAGCAGAGAGCAGGGAAAAACTTGGCGAATAAATATAATCCGTCTTTTCCTGCATGGACTTCATGGTGAATTGTTTTTGGCATTATGGAGATAACTCCCGGTTCGTATACAAGTTCACAGCCATCATTCATACAGATACCTTCGCCGGATATTACCTCATGTGTTTCAAGCTGAGATTCATGAATGTGATCAAGAATACTCTTGTTCGGTGCAATCCGAACGAAATGATAACTGTACTTGCCGTTTGTATCCTTGGAGGTTATGATATGTTTCAATTCAACCCCTTCAAATACAGGGTGTTTCGCCCATTCGATATCGGCAAACGAAATTGTTTTGCCCGGCAGACGCAGCTGTCCTTTGTTAAATGCTTCAAATACTTCTGAATTCATGTTGGTGTTCCCCTTTCGCTTTATGTTGCGATAATACCAAAAGTAAAATTTGTCGAATTGGATAAAATTGCTCTTTTCAGACTAATTGACACTGATTGATATTTCTTATGCAAAGGTGTCGTGTAAGAGGCTTATGAGATTCTTGACCTAGGGGGGGATTATGAGCATTACATTAAATATGAGATATACAGGAATCAATGGTGCTGAAAAATGCAGACGAAATGATCAATACAGGCACGGTTGCTTCAATTAGAAAAGAAGAAGGAAACCTAAGCGTAAAAGTTTGTAATGCCTTTTTGATGAATAATGAAATGATGCCTATATTTGGGATAAGAAACGATTGCAAATTAGTAACATAGATCATGGCTGTTTAGTTTCTAATACAAAACTAAATGAAAAAAATGCGGATATCCGCATTTTTGTTATGAACTTTATTGACCGTGAAAACGAATTATGAGATAATTTATATGAAATAATTGCGGATAAGCGCAAAAATATATTATTGGAGCAATGAATATGTATCCTAGAACTCAATATTTAAATATGTTAATTGCAAAAAGAGATAATGGACGGGTTAAGATAATTACCGGACTTCGAAGAAGTGGCAAGTCTGTCCTGCTGTTTCAGTTGTATAGAGATTATCTTATAAATGAGGGGATAAAAGAGGACCAAATCATTGCAATGACATTGGATGTACTTGAGAATGCCAAGTATCGAAATCCTCTTGAGTTAGATAAATATATTCGTGGACAGATTTTTGATTCTGATAGAAAGTACTATGTTTTTATAGATGAGATTCAGTTTGTATTAGAAATTCAAAATCCATACATTGATAATAGTGATTCCAAAATAACTTTTATAGATGTTATTTTAGGACTCATGAAAATTCAGAATGTAGATGTGTATGTAACGGGCAGTAACTCAAAAATGCTTTCATCAGATATATTAACTCAGTTTAGAGACAGAGGGGATGAAATTAGAGTATATCCCATCTCCTTTGCTGAATTTTACGCGAATTATGAAGGGGATAAACGTGGGGCATGGCAAGAATATTATACGTATGGTGGAATGCCCTATGCTTTGTCTTTGGTCTCTCATGAGGAAAAAAGTCAGTATTTGTCTGATTTGATCGAGAGAACCTATATCAGGGATGTTTTGGAACGAAATCAGATTAATAATGATAAGTCAGTATTGGATGTCTTATTAGATGTTCTTGCTTCAGGAGTTGGTTCGTTCACTAATCCCAGTAAACTTTCCAATACTTTTAAAAGTGAACGTCAGATTTCCGTTGGACCGGATACAGTTGCAAAGTATTTAGATTACTTTAAGGATTCATTTCTAATAGCAAAAGCAGTCAGATATGATGTCAAAGGGAAAAAGTATATTAGCACTCCAGCAAAATATTACTATACAGATCTTGGTCTTCGCAATGCTAGACTTGGCTTTAGACAGCTTGAAGAAACACATATTATGGAGAATATCCTGTACAACGATCTCATTAGGAGAGGTATGAATGTAGATGTAGGGGTTGTTGAATATAACACAAAGGATTCGGCTGGTAAAAAGATACGTCAACAATTGGAAGTGGATTTTGTTGTAAATAAAGGGAGCAAGCGCTTTTACATTCAATCGGCTTTATCAATCACGGAACCTGAAAAAAAAGAGCAGGAGATAGCATCACTTATACGGATTCCAGATTCATTTAGTAAGTTCGTTGTAGTTAGGGACTACCTGGAGCCATGGCAGGATGATAATGGAATAACCTACATAGGGATAGAGCAGTTCCTTTTGAATGAAGATATTTTGAAGTAAAGAAAATTATGATTTGTACGAAAACAAAGAATTGGCTTTTGCGTTATCAAAAAGATCTTTTGTCAGAGAAGAAAATAAAAATATCTTTCAATACAATTTCCAAATATCTTAGTTTCTTTAAGGAGGCATATGTCATATACCATGCCAACAGATATGATGTTAAGGGTTCGAGATCTTTTTCAACGCCGCTAAAATATTATTTTGCGGATATCGGTCTTGGAAATGCAGGATTAAATTTTAGACAAGCAGAAGAAAGGTGCAGCCTGAGGTTGATTTCGTTATAAACAAAGGGCATCAAAGGTACTATATGCAATCAGTTTTGCATGTAGACAGTACAGAGAAAAAGGAACAGGAAACGGCATCGCTTAAGAAAAAATGATTCATTTATAGATTGATAAGGGTGTTAGCGGTTGTCCTGCTATCGAATCCTCTATACGGAGTATGACATGGAATAAAAGTAACAGACCTGACAGGGTGGTGATTGGAAAAGAAGTCCTGTCTAAATTCGCGGAATCATACTGACGAAAACAGGAAAATATGAGAAAATAAAAACGTAAGTTTCATAGAGCAGGAGGATTTCACTATGATAGAAACAGGCGGGGTGTCGATTCTGCCACCGCTGATTGCAATTACGCTTGCACTCCTTACGAAAGAGGTTTATTCGTCGCTGTTTATCGGAGTGCTGTTCGGCATGACGATCTATACGATATTTGCGCAGGAAACATTTCTTGCGGTGTTCGCTCATACGTTTGATATGATGGCGGAGAAGATTGCGGACAATGCTTATATGATTATTTTCCTGGCGCTTTTGTGGGCGGTGATTACGCTGGTCGAGAATTCCGGCGGGATGAAGGCGTACGGAGCGTGGAC
>CAZNCH010000081.1:0-8247 GCA_964571555.1 uncultured Lachnospiraceae bacterium
TAACCACGTGGCTTTCAGCCACTTTCACAGTGTTGCCGTGAATAATCTGGGCTAATTATAAGCGATTCGATTATCGTTGTTTTTACAGAAAAACAAAAGTGAAAAAATTATAAAGTTTATCATCATAAAAAGTTTATCAAATTCGAAGAGGATCCGCCTTGTGATTTGCACATAATTCTGCTATAATTGCGTACAAAGAGAGGAGGTAAATATCATGCCGCAAATCAGACCAATTACGGATTTAAGGAATACCACAGAAATATCGGAACTTTGCCATGCAAAGAAGGAACCCCTTTTTATCACCAAAAACGGTTATGGAGATTTGGTTGTAATGAGCATTGAAGCATACGAAGAAATGCTCGAAACGACACAGACAGATACTGCAATAAATGAAGCAGAAAGAGAACTTGCTGCAGGCGGTGAACTTTTGGATGCGCGGGATGCTCTTTCGTCTTTAAGGAGAAAGCAGTAGGTGCTCTGTTGGAGCCTGCCACGGCTTCTAAAATGGTTGATGAACTTGAAAATACCATTTTCAGTTTAGAAACCCTGCCGGAGCGTGGAGCAATTTTTGACAACGAAACAGGAGGAGATCACAGTATGGCGAAACAAATTTGGAAACCGGGGAACATGCTCTATCCACTGCCGGTCATCATGGTCAGTTGCGGCACAGCGGAGCGTACGAACATCATTACGCTTGCCTGGGCGGGCACGATTTGTTCCGATCCGGCGATGGTGTCAATTTCAGTACGGAAGGAACGATTCTCACATGGAATCATAGAGGAAAGCGGCGAGTTCGTGATCAACCTTGTCACCGGGGATCTCGTCTACGCCTGCGATTATTGCGGCGTGAAGTCGGGACGCGAGGTTGATAAGTTCGCTGAAATGAAACTGACGCCGCAGCTGCTTGCAGGAACTAAGACGCCTGCGATTGCCGAGAGTCCGGTCAACCTCGTCTGCAAAGTGACAGAGAAGAAAGAACTCGGCAGTCACGACTGCTTCCTTGCTACGGTGACTCATGTTGCCGTGGATGACGCCTATATGAACTCGGCGGGCAAGTTCGAACTCAACAGCACGGGGCTTGTGACCTACTCGCACGGCGAATATTTTCTGCTGGGAGAAAAACTCGGCAAATTCGGATATTCCGTTGAGAAGAAAAAACGATAGTGCTATAATATCCCTATCTGTTTTGAGTCACTGATGAGGAGAATTGTTATGAAATCGTTTGTTGAGGAAAGCAGTTTCTTCGAAGGCAACGACCCGGAAGAGATCGTTCAGGCGTACGGTACGCCGCTCTATGTCTACAATGAGCGGATCCTGCGCGACCGGATGAGAGCGGTCGGCAGTTTGATCACGAAATACCCCTACACTGCGAATTATTCCATGAAAGCCAATTCCAATTTGACGATTCTGCGGATTGCGAAGGAAGAGGGGATCAGTTGCGATGCGATGAGCGAAGGTGAACTTCGGCTGCTGGAGGCTGCCGGTATGCCGCCGGAGCGGATTTTCTTCGTGCCGAACAACATTTCGGAGGCGGAATTCCGTTATGCGATTGACCGTAACATCATGGTCAGCGTGGACAGTCTGGATCAGCTTGCGCTCTTCGGCAGGCTGCATCCTTGCGGAGAGGTCAGCGTCAGAGTGAATCCCGGAGTCGGCGCGGGGCATCATCAAAAGGTGATTACCGCCGGCAAGGAAACGAAGTTCGGCGTGGCGCCCGAGGATGTTGCCGCCGTGACGGAAACCGCGGAGAAATACGGGCTGCGAATTGTCGGGATCAATCAGCATGTCGGCTCGCATTTTATGGGCTTCGAACCGTATAAAAGGGCAGTTGAGAACCTGTTGGAGATGGCGAAGCGGTTCCGCGGTCTGAAGTTCATTGATTTCGGCGGCGGCTTCGGCATTCCCTATCATAAACTTGACGGGGAAGCACCGTTTGACATACGGAGAATGCATGATGAGCTCGAACCCGTGCTGACCGCCTTTGTGGAGGAATACGGCTATGCGCCCCTGTTCAAGAGCGAACCCGGAAGATACTGCGTTGCCGAGAGTTCCGTGATCCTGGGCAGGGTCTATGCGAAGAAGCAGAATGCAGGTCGCATCTATGCCGGCACGGACGTCGGCATGAACGTACTGGCGCGACCGACGCTTTACGACGCGTGGCACGATGTGGAAATCCTGCGAAACGGCGTCGCTGTGACTGAGGGAGAGAGAGAAAGAGTGACCATTACCGGAAATATCTGTGAATCCGGCGATATGATCGCCAAGGATCGGGAACTTCCCGTGATTCGCGACGGAGACTTAATCTGTGTGTTGGATACGGGCGCATACGGATACAGCATGTGCTATAACTATAATACCAGACGCAGACCTGCGGAACTGCTGATTCGCAGGGACGGGTCACTGCAATTGATCAGGCGGCGTGAGACGTTTGAGGATTTGATGGCATTTTTCGGGGAGTCGTAATGAAGGACAAGAGTTTTCCGGACAAATTTCTGCGCATCATGCGGATCATGGCGATTATCTCGATCGCTGCGACCTTGATACTCAGCATTCTCCTGAGTGAGAATGAACCCACGAGGTTCCTTGCGGTTCGCGGAATCATCGAGGCGACGGAATACGACGTCAATTTGCAGGAAATACAGCGTCCGGGCACTTTCAGCGCGAAGAGAGGGGAGCCGGAGTCTTTCTATGTCGATGTGCCAGAGGGTGTGACCGGAGATTACGGTCTGATGGTGAAGTCCGCCTACTGCGCCTGTGCGGTTTATGACGGCGAGGAACTGATCGGCAGTTACGGAACCCGTTTGCCGCTGCCCTACGGACGCATGGTCGGAAATATCCGCGTGATTATCCCGCTTTCCGAATCGCTTGCGGGAAGCAGACTGCGGCTTGACATGACGTCCTACTACAGTACGACGGTGGATGATCCGCAGGTTTCGTTCGGTCATATCGGCTCGTTGCAGCTGCAGGTCTGCTATGAGAACGCTCTTCGTCTCGTGATTGTTGTGATTCTGCTGACGATGGTGCTGCTTGCGGTGTGTATGCTGCTCTATTCGGTTCATGCGCGCGATTGGGAGATTTCCCGCCTGCTGTTTGACTTCATCGGGTTTGTTGCGTGCGTGCTGGTGTGGATTATCTGCAGTTCCGATTTGCCGCAATTTGTGACCGATCACAATGAGGTGGTGAGTCTCATCAGTTTCTTATGTCTTTCGATGCTGCCGATTCCGTTCGCTTCGTTCTGCGAGGAGACTCTGGGAATCGGAAACCGTCTCTTTCACTATATTGCGCGTTCGGGCTGGATCCTGCCGTTTACGATTTGTATCTGCTTTGTGACCAATCTCTGCGACCCCTATGATATCCTGATTCTGACGCATTTGTTGATCGGATTTACGATCGTCATGGCAGTGAAAACGTCCGTGGGACGGTTACGGAAGACGCCGGCGGCGCTGGTTCCGACGATCAGTCTGATTATGATATCACTCTGTTCGGTGATCGGACTGGTGCTCTTCTATACGAGAAAGACCTCCGGCTATGATGCGGTTTTCTTCGGAATTGCGCTGTCGTTATTCATTCTCTTCCTTTTTGCGGTCATCATCGTGCGTCAGCTAAGTTACTATGAAGAGAAGAAAGAGGCGGCAATCTATAAGCATTTGGCTTACACGGATCTGTTAACGGATCTGCCGAATCGGGCTGCGTTTGAGGAAGAACAGCACAGGCTCCTGCAGACTGAGGGCAGCTTCGAAGTGACTTTGTTTGTCTTCGATTTGAATAATCTGAAATACTTCAATGATACTTTCGGACACCAGGCGGGAGATCTTGCCATCCGAACCGTTGCCGACTGCATGGCGAATACTTTCGGAGAACACGGTACCTGTTATCGGATCGGCGGAGATGAGTTCGCTGCGCTTCTGGTGGATTCCGCCCTGACGCCGGAAGCGTTCGGGCGGCAATTCGACGAATGCCTTGCGCTTCAAAACCTTTCCTGTGAGAACCGGATCGAGGTGGCTTACGGCTATGCGAAAGAGAAAATATTAAAAGACGCGGAGTTCTTCCGCCATCTGTTTGCGGTCGCGGACCGGGCGATGTATGAAAAGAAGCGCGATATGAAGCAAACCGGACGGAAAGAGGGGTGAGATGTATGACCAGAGAGGATGCGATCGCTTATGGGCTTTCGTTTCCGGACACCTATCAGGATGCGCCGTTCCATGATGAGAACTGGCAGCTGGTGCGGGTGCTTCCGTCGAAGAAGGCTTTTCTGTGGACCTATCATCGAGACGGTCAATTGAATCTGAATGTGAAGGTCGATCCCGAAAAGGCATATTTCTGGCGTGAACTCTACGCTTCGGTTCTCCCCGGCTACCATCAGAACAAAGACCATTGGAATACGATCATCATCGACGGTACGGTTCCCGAAGCGGAAGTGAAGATGATGATCGCCGAGAGTTATGATCTGGTGACGGATTCGTCCTCACGCAGAATCTATGAGGCGGTGAAACGGATTCCGCCGGGACAGGTCGCCACCTATGCGCAGATTGCGGAATTGGCGGGGGATGAGAAGATGGCAAGAGCGGTCGGGAACGCCCTGCACCGAAACCCAGATCCCGACGGTATCCCGTGCTTCCGCGTCGTGAATGCAAAGGGGGAACTTGCCGGTAAATTTGCGTTCGGCGGCGCCGACGTTCAGAAGAAGCTGCTGGAAGCCGACGGGGTTGCCGTAGTCAACGACCGCGTCGATCTTGCGCTGTTCCAGTGGAAGCATCCGCGTTAGATGGAATGCGGCTTGATTTTCACCGTTCCTTGTGATAAAATGTGTAGCATAGTATGTAGTAGTGTGCAGTAGAAGTGGACCGACGAGGTCCACTTTTCTATGTTACGGCGTTTCGTCATGTAAAGACAGGAGGGGTACTTGTCAAGAAGAGAGGATTATGAGTCAAGAACAGAGGAACTGTTGCTGCCGATTCTTAAGAAGCACGGGTTCGATCTCTGGGACGTTGCCTACGAGAAGGAAGGCAAGGATTATTATTTAAGGGCATATATCGATAAAGAGGGCGGCATTACGATCGACGACTGCGTAACGGTCAGCAGAGAATTGTCCGATCTTCTGGACGCCCGGGACTTCATTGCGGACGCTTATATTTTAGAGGTCAGTTCTCCGGGGCTTGGCAGGATCTTAAGGAAAGACAAGGAACTTGCGCGCTGCATCGGAGAAACGGTCGAGATCAAGACCTACCGACCCGTAGAGGGATGCAGGGAATGGATCGGCGAGCTGAAAGGCTTCGATGCGGATACGGTGACGATTGCACCGGAAGTCGGAGAGAGGAAGCTGCAGCGCAGCGAGATTTCGGTCATCCGCAGGGCGATTGATGCATGATAGTTAATTTCAGGTAAAAAGAGAAACCAAAGGAGAAAACAAATGAACAAGGAACTGATGGAAGCACTTGATATGCTTGAGAAAGAGAAAGACATCAGCAGGGAGACTCTGTTTGACGCCATTGAGACTTCCCTGATCACCGCGTGCAAGAACCATTTCGGCAAAGCGGACAACGTAAAGGTCGAGATGGATCGTGAGACGGGGGAATATCGTGTCTACGCGGAGAAGACCGCAGTGAAGGAAGTGGAAGATCCGATGACGGAGATTCTGCTTGCGGACGCTTTGGCGATCGATTCCTCCGCGAAAGCCGGAGACGTCGTTCCGGTTGAGATCAAGAGCAAGGATTTCAGTCGTATCGCGACGCAGAATGCGAAAAATGTGATTCTGCAGAAGATTCGCGAGGAAGAACGTTCTTCTATCTTCAATCAGTATTCCGGTAAGGAGAGAAATATTGTCACCGGTGTGGTGCAGAGGTTCGTCGGCAGAAATTTAAGCATCGATCTGGGGAAGGCGGATGCCCTTTTGTCCGAGAACGAGCAGGTGAAGTCCGAGCATTTGAAGCCCAATGACAGAGTCAAGGTCTATGTGCTTGAGGTGAAGGATACTTCCAAGGGGCCGAGGATCTTGGTCAGCCGTACCCATCCGGAACTTGTGAAGCGCCTGTTCGAAGAAGAGGTGATGGAAGTCAGGGACGGCACCGTTGAGATTAAGGCGATTGCCAGAGAGGCGGGTTCGAGAACCAAGATCGCCGTATGGTCGAATGATCCCGATGTAGATCCGGTGGGCGCATGCGTCGGCATGAACGGTTCCAGAGTCAATGCCGTTGTGGACGAACTGCACGGTGAGAAGATTGATATCATCAACTGGGATGAGAATCCCGGTTTCTTAATTGAGAATGCACTGTCGCCCGCTAAAGTCGTCTTCGTGATCGCGGACGGTGATGAGAAGACAGCCAAGGTGGTAGTGCCCGATCATCAACTTTCGCTTGCGATCGGCAAAGAAGGTCAGAATGCGAGACTTGCCGCAAGACTGACCGGATTCAAGATCGACATCAAATCGGAAACGCAGGCGAAGGATGCACCCGGCTTCCGTCTGGAGGATTATTATGACGAAGAGGCGTATGACGAAGACGAATATGAGGAAGGCGAATATGTAGAAGGCGAATATGCCGAGGGTGCGTACGAAGAAGGCGTCTATGAAGAAGATGCGTACGAAGAAGGCGAGTACGCTGAGGAAGAGTACGACGAGGAGAGTAACGACGCCGAGTAGTTGACTCCGATTGATTCGATTGAGAGGTTTGATATGGCGGGTCCGAGAAAAAGCCGATTGTGCGTCGGCTGCAATGAATTTCATCAGAAAGAGGAACTGTTGCGCGTAGTGAAACATCCGACCATGGGTGTCATGGTCGATCCTGCGGGAAAGTTGCCCGGAAGAGGCGTATATATTTGCAGAAATGCGGAATGCCTGAATCTGGCAATCAAAAGAAACAGTTTCCGACGGTCGCTGCAAACCGATATACCACAGGAAGTGGTGTCAGACCTATACGAGGAGATTGCGATTGAAAAATAAGGCATTACAGATGTTGTCACTTGCGCAGCGAGCGGGAAAGGTAGCAAGCGGAGAGTTCAAAACGGAGAATTCCGTCAGGGACGGCAGCGCCTGTCTCGTGATTGTGGCGGCGGACGCATCGGATAATACAAAGAAGAAATTTGCCAACATGTGTGAGTTCTATCGGGTTCCGCTCCTGATCTATGCCGATAAGGATACCCTGGGGCATGTGATCGGTAAGGAATTCAGAGCTTCGCTCAGTGTGACGGAGGAAGGTCTGGCAAAAGAAATCAGAAAGAAAGCAACGGAGGTATGAAAATGGCGAAAATGAGAGTACATGAGATTGCAAAGGAAATAGATGTCACCAGTAAGGATGTTTTAGCCTGCTTGGAAGAAGCGGGGATCAGCGGTAAGACCGCCTCTTCTTCTCTGGAGGACGATCAGATCGGCCTCGTGAAGAAGAAGTTCGGAAAGGGGAGCGCGATAAAGCCGGAAGCGTCCAAGGCTGCGCCGGTCAAAGAAGCCGCAGTCAAGGAAAGCGCGGTGAAGGAAAGTGCGGCAAAAGAAGCCGCAGCGAAACCGGAAGGCGGCAGACCCGCAGCAGACGGCGTGCAGGCTCCGGTGAAGAAGAAGCGCCCGAACATCATTCTGGTCAGCAATCCGCATAACAGTCAGGACGGGAGAAGAGGCGGATATCACAACGGTCGCCCGCAGCAGAACGGCAGCGGCAGAACTGCTCAGAAACCGGACGAGAATCACGGCAGACCGCAGGGAAGAATCAACCTGAACGTGAAGCCGCTCGCACCCGGCGAGAGCCGTCTTCTGCAGGAGAGAGAGCAGCAGGCAATGGCTGCAAGGAGGTCTTCAAATGTCGAAAACGAAACCAGACAACCGGAAGTCAGAAAACCCGAAAACAACGTGGAAAATAAAGTTCAGCCTGCTGTACAGACGAGGCAGACGGATTCTAAAAGGCCTGTCGCTTCTGACCGCGGCGCTGGCAATCCTGTTCGCGATTCTAGAGGAAGTCAGGAACCTGCAAGAGAGAGAACGGTAAGACCGCAGATCCAGACGCAGGGCGATCGACGAGGATCCGGCAGACCGCAGGTTCAGACGCAGTCCGACCGCAGAGGCGCCTATAACAACAGTTCCCGTCCGCAGGGCGGCAGACCCGGTCAGGGCGGCTTCGGCGGCAGACCGCAGGGCGGCAGACCCGGTCAGGGCGGCTTCGGCGGCAGACCCGGTCAGGGCGGCTTCGGCGGCAGACCGCAGGACGGCAGGTTCGGTTCCGGCAGACCCGGCGCGGGAAGACCCGGCTTTGCCGCAGAGAGCAA
>CAZNCH010000082.1:0-7927 GCA_964571555.1 uncultured Lachnospiraceae bacterium
AAGGGCTTCTGCTCCGTAGCCACTCTGCAGGATATCGCCAAGCAGGATTATATTCTGACGCCGGGACGCTATGTTGGCATCGAGGAGCAGGAAGGCGACGGCGAGCCTTTTGAGGAGAAGATGGCGCGTCTGACATCGGAGCTGTCCGATATATTTGCCAAGTCCCATGAACTGGAGGATGAGATCAGGAGGAAACTGGGGGCGATTGGCTATGAAATCTGAATGGAAAAAATACACCCTTGACGAAGTCTGCTCTCGTATTTATAGTGGCGGAACGCCTTCAACTCGTCATCCTGAATATTGGAATGGTGATCTTAAGTGGTTATCATCTGGAGAAACTTCTCAGCGTTTTATATATGATACCGAACGAACAATTACTCAAGAAGGAGTAGACAATTCATCTACGAAGCTTGCGAAGAAGGGCTGCACTGTTGTAGCGACAGCTGGGCAAGGATATACACGGGGGCAGGCCAGCTTTCTAATGATTGACACATATATGAATCAGTCTGTGATTGCGTGTGAAGCTGATCAAAGGTATATTCTGCCGCTATATCTTTATTATAATTTAGATAATCGATATGAAGAGTTTAGGCTCCTTTCAGACGGAACAAGTACCAGAGGCGGTTTGTCAGGATGGATTCTGAAGCGAATGGATATTGAACTTCCACCTTTAGATGAGCAGAAAAAGATAGTAGGCATACTGGAGGGAATCGATAGAAAAATAGAGATCAATACAGAAATAAACGATAATTTAGCAGCTTAAAGGTCAAGATCTGAGACGTCCAGTTCCCCAGACATCAGCCGAGGAAGCAAGGAATCGCGGGTTTTAGCTAATGACTGATTTTCAACAATGTTAGAAGCGATCAAGTCATACATAGGTGTAACTATGTGGCAAAATTCCTCAACAACATCGTCAGGCGGCAGAACAAACGAAAAATCAAGCGTAGCTTTCGGAGTAGCTCGCTGTCGACTATTAGTTGATCCTGTCGTATGTGAGCAAAGATGATTGAAGAATGGAATACTATCAATGAGCGAGTATATATAATCTCGCTGTCCGTCCTTCTTTGCCTCATAGACAATAAACTCAGTCGAACAAACTGGATGTTCTGAAAGACACATAGGTCTCCATATCCTCTTGGTGTCAGGATTGAGCTTGGAAATCATCACGGATTTAGAAGCAAGGTGATATTTATTGCTCTTGATACCCGAAGCGGATTCAAACACAGGAAAATGCCGCTCATCATATGCAGGAATACTGTAATGTTCTACTTCAACATCAGGATTCTTTGCAGGAGACCAGCTATCAGTTTTCATGATTGCGATTTGACCTAATGTCGAAGAATGCCAATTAGAGGGTGCTGAACCGCCAAATGGTTCAAAAGCAATGAACCACGACTGGAAGATGGCGCGAGCTTGCTCGGTTAAATTATCGTTTGAATGAGAGCAACAGAAATGTAATAAGCAAACGGGCCCTGAAAAGGGTATCGTGATAGATAGTACATACAGAGGAGCGATTGATATGTCAGGATTTTATACCGAAGCTGACTATGAAAATTCCATCATAGAGCTATTCCAAGGGATGGGATACCGTCATGTTTACGGCCCGGATATTGAGAGGGACTTTGATAGCCCTTTATACGAAGATGAGCTGACTGCAGCATTGCATCGGTTGAATCCTTCCATGCCGGAGGATGCGATCACAGATGCGCTGTTCAAACTGAAAAATTTTGAAAATGCCGAACTGGCTCAGAAGAACGCTGTCTTTATGGACTACATTCAGCATGGTGTTGAAGTGCGCTATTTTGTCAAGGGCGAGGAGCGCTCCGGCCTCGTATACCTTGTTGACTATAAGAATCCTGATAATAACTCCTTTATCGTTGCGAACCAGTGGACTTTTATTGAAAACAGCAATAAGCGCCCGGACGTGCTCCTTTTCTTGAATGGACTTCCTGTAGTGCTGGTGGAGTTGAAGTCTCCATCCAGAGAGGAAACAGATGCGTCGGAGGCTTATACCCAGATACGGAACTATATGCATGAGATTCCGTCCATGTTCATTTATAACTGCATCTGCGTTATGAGCGACCACCTCACTTCCAAGGCGGGAACCATCACCTCCGGAGAAGACCGTTTCATGGAATGGAAAACCAAGGACGGCAGCTATGAAAATACGCAGTACGCCCAGTTTGACACCTTCTTTGAGGGAATTTTTGAGAAAGAGCGTCTGCTGGATATTATAAAGAACTTTATCTGTTTCTCGAATGAAGGATTGAAGCAGTTTAAGATACTTGCTGGTTACCATCAATACTTTGCTGTCAACAAGGCTGTGGCGTCCACAAAGCATGCGACTGAGACAGACGGAAAAGGTGGTGTTTTCTGGCATACTCAAGGCAGCGGAAAGTCGTTGTCAATGGTATTCTATGCGCATCTGCTGCAGGAAGCGCTGGATAGCCCGACCATCGTGGTGCTTACTGACCGAAACGATTTAGATGATCAACTCTTCGGCCAGTTTGCAAAGTGCAAGGATTTCCTTCGTCAGGAGCCGATGCATGCAGAAAGCCGTGAACATTTAAAATCTCTTCTTGATGGCAGACAGGCAAACGGAATCATCTTTACTACCATGCAGAAGTTTGAAGAATCCCATGAACCGCTGTCTGAGCGCAGAAATATTATCGTTATGGCAGATGAAGCGCATCGCGGACAGTACGGCTTGAAAGAGAAAGTCGATGCTGAGACCGGCAGAATAAAAATCGGAACCGCTCGAATCATCAGGAACAGTCTGCCAAACGCTACATACATTGGCTTTACCGGAACGCCTATTTCGCTGAAAGACAGAAGCACCCGTGAGGTCTTCGGTGATTATATTGATGTCTACGATATGACACAGGCAGTCGAGGATGGCGCTACCCGTCCGGTATATTATGAGAGTCGCGTTATCAAATTGAAGCTCGACGAAGCTACTTTGCGTCTGATTGATACCGAATACGAAATCATGGCCAACAATGCCGATCCGGAGGTTATCCAAAAGAGTAAACGTGAGCTTGGGCAGATGGAGGCTATCCTTGGCAACGAGCAAACCATCAATTCTCTTGTAGATGACATTCTGGATCATTACGAAAATTATCGTGCAAACCTGCTCACAGGTAAAGCTATGATCGTCGCATATTCCCGCGCTATCGCAATGAAGATTTATAACCGCATTCTTCAGCTACGGCCATCATGGACAGAAAAAGTCGCTGTCGTAATGACCGAGAGCAACAAAGATCCGGAGGAATGGAGAGCTGTTATCGGCAACAAGCGCCACAAGGATGAACTGGCTAAGCAGTTCAAAGATAACAATTGCTCGCTGAAAATTGCGATTGTCGTAGACATGTGGCTGACTGGATTTGATGTTCCTTCTCTGGCTACGATGTATGTTTATAAGCCGATGCAGGGGTACAACCTTATGCAGGCGATTGCACGCGTAAACCGAGTCTTTGGAGATAAAGAAGGCGGACTGGTTGTTGATTATGTCGGTATCGCAGCTGCGCTTAAGGAAGCGATGAACGATTACACTTCCCGCGATATGAAGAACTACGGCGATACCGATGTTGCAAAGGTAGCGTATCCGAAGTTCCTCGAAAAACTGTCTATTTGCCGCGATATTTTCCACGGCTATGATTATTCCAAATTCACGACCGGCACCGATCTTGAACGCTCGAAGGCAATCAGTGGAGCCGTAAACTTTATCGTTGCCGTTGATAAAGAGCGTGAGCGTGAAGATTTTCTGAAAGAAGCAATTATGCTTCGTCAGGCGCTGTCGCTCTGTTCATCGCTTGTAGAAGAAAGCCTTCGAATCGAAGCGGCATTCTTTGAGTCGGTTCGTGTGCTCGTTATGCGCCTTATGAATCAGGGCGAGGGAAAGAAAATATCCCTGCCGGAAATGAATGCGAGAATAAATGCACTCCTCAGTCAGAGCGTGAAGAGCGAAGGCGTCATCAATCTGTTTTCTGATGTATCAGAGGAGTTCTCGCTGTTTGATCCGAAGTTCCTGGAGGAAATCTCCAAGATGAAGGAGAAAAACCTCGCGGTAGAATTGCTGAAGAAGCTGATTGCCGAGCAAGTGCAGATTTACCGTCGTACCAATGTAGTCAAGTCTGAGAAATTCAGCGAGATCATCCAAAGCGCCATGAATCGGTATTTGAATGGGATGCTTACAAATGAAGAAGTTATTCAGGAGCTTCTCAACCTTGCAAAACAGATCGCCGCAGCTCAGAAGGAAGGCGATCAGCTTGGCCTGACAGCGGATGAGCTGGCATTCTATGATGCCTTGACAAAACCGCAGGCAATTAAGGACTTCTATGAAAATGAAGAATTGATAGCCATTACAAAAGAGCTGGCGGATACGCTCCGTAAGAATCGCACGATTGATTGGCAGAAGCGTGACTCGGCCAGAGCAAAAATGCGGATGATGATAAAGAAACTCCTTAAGAAACATCGTTATCCGCCGGAAGGTATGGACGATGCTGTTCAGACCGTAATGACGCAGTGTGAACTGTGGACAGATAATAATGACATGGATCGTCAGGTAGTTAGCTATTTGGATACATTGAAACAGAGTAAAAATCAGGATTTGCTGATGGTTGCCGAAGATACAGTAACTTATGACAGAAATAAGAGGCACTAACAGTAACGGTATCGACAAGTGATGAAAGCAATGAAAAAATAAAAGAGAAGTGAAAGGAGTGAGTTTTATGTTACTCCCTGAAAACTTAATGAATTTGATTCGTCAGGGCGAAGGACTAACAGTCGAATTCAAAAAATCGACAACGGATATCACGAAAGATGTCTATGATACCGTTTGTTCTTTTTCCAATCGGGATGGCGGTCATATTTTCTTTGGCGTAAAAGATAACGGCGCGATTCTCGGTGTCGATCAAGACAGCGTCGAACAGATGAAGAAAAATTTTGTTACGACGATCAATAATGAGAGCAAAATTTACCCGCCGCTATATCTGACTCCGGAGGAATATGAGGTTGATGGTCATATTATCCTTTATGTCTATGTCCCTGTTGGGAAAAAGTCTACCGTAACGCAGGCAGAATTTATGACCGCAATAATGAGTCTGACATTGACATTACAGATAATGCGGACATGGTTTTCAACCTCTATGCTCGTAAACAAAGTACATACTTTGTGAATAAGGTGTATCCTGCCATTCCGGTTTCCAGCCTTCGTCATGATCTGATGGATCGCGCAAGGAGAATGACGAGAGTCAATAACGAGCACCACCCGTGGGTTGACATGACGGATGAAGAAATGCTCAGAAGCTGCGGACTCATACTTGAAGATCCTGAAACCAACAAAGAAGGCATTACACTTGCGGCAATCCTGCTCTTCGGTACGGATAATCGCATTATGTCTGTGCTACCCCAGCATAAAACAGACGCTATTTTCAGGGTGTTCAATGTGGATCGTTATGATGACAGGGATGTGGTGATCACAAATCTGATTGAAAGCTATGATCGTTTGATGGCGTTTGGAAAGAAACACCTAAACGATATATTTACACTGGATGGTGTTCAGAGGGTAAGTGCCAGAGATGCGATCCTGCGTGAAATTATCTCCAATTTGCTGATGCACCGTGATTTTTCCAGCGGGTATGTACCTAAGCTGGTCATTGAGCGGGAAAAGATCACAACAGAAAATGCGAATCTTGCGCACGGACACGGTAACCTGAATCTGAAGACATTCAGGCCGTTCGCAAAAAATCCGCCGATTGCAAAAGTGTTCCGCGAGATCGGACTTGCTGACGAATTAGGAAGCGGTATGCGCAACAGCTATAAGTACACGAAGATGTATTCAGGCGGAGAGCCTGTCTTTACAGAGGCAGATGTCTTTACGACTATTATTCCCCTATCCGAGGCCGCGACGGCTACAGTTGGGCCGACTAACCAAGATACCCATCAAGTCGCCCCCCAAGATACCCATCAAGTCGCCCCCCAAGATCTGGAACAAAGGTTATTGGGACTAATTGACTATTGTAGTATGCCGCGAAGTAAGCGTGAGATGATGGATTATATTGGTCTTACCGATACCAAAAATTTCAGAGAGAGATATCTTGTTCCTTTGCTTGAGACAGGAAAGATTGAAATGACGATACCGGATAAGCCAAACAGTCGAAATCAAAGGTACAGGAAGAAATAACTTGAAAGATAGCTAATCAAGGACAAGAAACCAAGTTTAATGGAGCTTGCGTGCATTTCAAAGCACTCCAAAGTGCGCTTATAGATCAGTCCAAAACACCAAAACACCTAATAGTGATGGTGCTTTGAAAAGGCGCAGTGGTGCTTAGGTTAATGGAAATATTAAGAGGGGAACCTGATATTTCACAGGATACTTTGGGAGAAGGGCTTAGAAAAAAGAACAGCGAGGTGATATTTGGTGAATCAAGATCCTTTTAAGGAATATATTAAGGAGTCTGAGCCGGACAAGCGGGACAAAGGCTATGCGTGGCATACAGCCATTGGCCTGCAGGCAGTTGACGGGCTGAAGACATCAGAATACTTGGTGCATACTGCTGTTCGGAATATCGAAGGTGAGATTTCCTTTGAGGAAGCGAATGCCCTTTTGCAGAGCTATTATGAAGAGAATCCTGCCCGCGATGCAGACGATCGCACTGAGGAAGCTGACAAGGTTTCGGCCAGAATCGCTGCGCTTCTTCCAGAGAAGGCGTTCAGCTTCACTCCGAATGAGTACCTTTCCATCCACCGGAAGCTGTTCACCGGGATCTATTCCCATGCCGGACATATCCGGGATTACAACATCACGAAGAAGGAATGGGTGTTGAATGGCGCGACCGTCCTTTATGGCAGCGCCACGGAGCGGAGGGCGACTTTGGATTATGACTTCTCGGAAGAGAAGAAGTTTTCCTATAAGAACCTTTCAATGGATGAGATCATTCATCACCTTGCGGTGTTCATATCCAGACTGTGGCAAATTCATGTCTTCGGTGAAGGCAACACCAGAACGACGGCGGTGTTCTTTATCAAGTACCTGCGCACTCTCGGATTTGATGTAACAAATGACATCTTCGCTGAGAATGCGTGGTATTTTCGCAATTCCCTCGTCCGGGCCAACTACAATGATCTGAAAAACGGCATCCATGAGACGACAGAGTATCTGGAGCTGTTTCTGAGAAATCTGCTGCTGAACGAGAACCATCCGCTCCATAACCGGACTTTGCATATCAGAGGTGCTTTTAAAGAAGCGGAAAAAGTGAACATTGGAGACCCAAAAGCGAACATTGAAAAAGGGAAAGTGAACATTGAAAGTTCATTCACCGCTAAAACGGCTTCTCATGTTTGCAAATTGTTGGAGACATTTGGTTTCCAGACGATCTTTGGCAGATCGGATATACAAGAAGTTCTTGGGCTGAAACCGACCAGAAGTACGGCATTGCTCAAGGAAATGGCAGAGAAAGGGTTCATAGAGCCTGTCGCCGGACTTGGGAAAGGAAAGTACAGATTCCGGAGTCATAAGGGTTGAGGCGATGAAATTCCATGCACTCGCGCTCCCTGTCGAGGGTTGAGACGATGGAATTCAGTGCTTTGAGAAAAGCCCCATTTTACGCAGGTTCCGGAAATCCTTGATATGTTTCCGCTAACGAACGGACTTGAGGCGAACGGAGCGAAAATCGGATAAGTTCTGATGAAATCGATTAGACTTGTTCCCGCGAACTAATGGGGTCGATGACATCAAAATGGACGTATCGAGCCATGTGGAGACGGTAGTATTGATGTCAAGGGTCGAAGGAAAATAGCCGCGAAAGTCCAGTAATACTGCGGTTTTCGGGCAATCGGATAAATTCGGAATCAGCCAGACCAAACGCTCTGCGGTAACTTATCCAAGGGCAAATCCGGTCAAAAAGTGTGAGAGTTGAGTTGCCAA
>CAZNCH010000083.1:0-7819 GCA_964571555.1 uncultured Lachnospiraceae bacterium
GTATTTGCCATGGCTTAACAAGGTAACCGGACAGGACGTCGAGCGTTACTACGAGGGAGACGGTCAGCAGCCGCTGATCCAGATTCCCGTGTACGATTCCACACTGTTGTCTTTCATCAAGGATGCGGAACAGACACAGTTCATGAGCAAGAACTATCCCTACATTTATTCACGCTATCAGATCAAATCGCCGGAAGATGAGAAGCGTCTCATGCAGGCGGCGAGAATTCAGGAAATGGATCTTTTTAAGGGCATATTGAGCAAATATGTTCTGGAAGGTAAGCGCAGGGCGGTGGTATGGAATACCGGCGTTCGCGAAGGCGTGTTTCTGACCGCGCTGGAATGCCTGGCGGAACTGTTTTTCCGATATGCGCCGTAGGAGACCCCTGAGATCAGGCGGTAGACTGCGAACTGCGGATCAGTCAATCGGTACTCCGGAATCTTTTCGGGAGGTTCATCGGCTGTACGATCCTGTCACGTAGTGACGTAATGATTCAAGGAGCGCCATCAAATGACGAACGGAACTGAAAACAGATTATTGCTGGACGCGCGTGCGGACGCTTTTCTTACGGCACTTTGTTTAAAGTGTCCGGATGAGTTGAAACCGCTTGGCGATGCGATCGGACAACTGGATGAGGTCATGAGAATCAGCCAGATTTCCGTGTGCGGCGTCGACGGAACCGCGACCGGTCTGATTCTATATAAGAAATACGATACGAAACTGCTGAACGCGCCGGACTGGTATTACATGGATACGCTGGAGAACGGACGGCAGGTGATGGTGGAATTCTGGAAGGACGGCAAAATCACCTGGGATGAGACGGACATCAAGAATATGACGGCGCTTTCCAGATTCGCGATTCTCTACGCCAACGGTATGCAGAGCATCAATGATGCTCTGTCCGCCAGCGTTCGGGACGCAAGTTCGGGACTGGCAAACGTGACCGGACTCACGAACGCGATCCAGAATCTGATCAATCAAAAGGTCAGTCACTGCTATTCGATCTTCTATGTCAGCACGCATAAATTTCAGCTCATCAGCCAGAAATACGGCTATGAGATCGGCAATCAACTGATGCTCAAGACCTTCAAGCAATTGAAGGATTATACGACAAGGCTGCAGAGCGAACAGATCGTGGCAAGAATGGTCAACGACAACCTGACCATGATCGTCCACAACAGCAATGTTGCGGCATATCTGACGCACCTGACCAAAATGGAACTCGGTTTCATGTATCTGAATGAACGGGTGCTGATTCCCGCGGATTTCCGCATCGGTATCTGCCAGATGAAGAAGGAAGAGCAGAATGCGCAGCTGCCGATGGAATATGCCATGACGGCAAACGGTTATGCGCAGAAGACGAGTCTGAAAAACGTGATCTATTATACCGATGAGATTCACCAGAGATTCCTTCGCGAGAAGGAGATCGAAGCCAGAATGCTGGACGGTATCGAGAAGGAAGAATTCATTGTTTACTACCAGCCGAAGATCAATTTAAAGTCCAATACTCTGGTCGGCGCCGAAGCGCTCGTGCGCTGGAAGGTGGACAACGAGGTGGTGACGCCGAACGAATTCATTCCGATTTTCGAGAAAAACGGCTTCATCTGCCAGCTTGATTTCTACGTGCTGGACTGCGTGTGCAGGAATCTGCGCGCATGGCTGGACGTCGGGATGGAAGTCGTGAAGACCAGTGTGAATTTCTCCAGACTGCATTTGGCGGAGCCGACCTTCACAAAGCACATTATTGAAGTTTTGAGGGAATATCGGATCCCTGCCAAATATATCGAGATCGAGTTCACGGAGACCGGAGACACGGAAGCGTCCGACCGGCTCGCTAATGCGATCGAGTCGCTGAAAGATTACGGCATTGCGACCGCCATGGATGATTTCGGCAGCGGTTATTCGTCGCTGAGCCTGCTGACCAACCTCTCCTTCGACATTCTGAAGATCGACAAGTCGTTTTTCGAAGCGGGTGAGATTTCCGAGAAAGAGAAGGTGGTCATCAACAACATCATCCGCATGGTGCAGGCGCTGAACATCGATGTTATCATGGAAGGCGTGGAAACGCTTGAGCAGGTGCGCTTTTTGAAGGATGCCAAATGCGATATGGCGCAGGGCTATATTTACGATATGCCGCTGCCGATCAGCGAGTTCGAGAAGCGGCTGCTGAACAAGACTTACAGCATCGGCGCGTAGGAAGGCAGCGCAGCATACGGGAATACGGACAGACTTCAGGTCTGTCCTTTGATTCTTTATCAGAGAAACCAAACAGGAAAAGGAGACTTCGTGATGGATGAGAAAAATGTAAGACGAATGGTACCGTCGGCGGGGAAGGTCGTGAAGATCATTGCAATGGTGGTCGGACTTCTGCTGCTCCTTATCATTGTATTCAATTCCGCTTACACCATTCAGGAGGAAGAACAGGCGGTGGTCTGCACTTTCGGCGTGGCAAAGGCGGTCACCGAGCCCGGAATCCATTTCAAGGCGCCGTTCATTCAGACGGTGAACAAGGTGAATACGACGATTCAGGGCTTTGCGATCGGATATTCCGACGATTACGGACAGAATTACAATGCGGATGCGGGCTCCGATGAGTCGATGATGATTACTTCGGATTATAACTTTATCCAGATTGATTTTTACGTGGAATACAGGGTTACGGATCCGGTGAAGGCACTCTACGCTTCTTCCGATCCGGTGCTTGTGCTGGCGAATCTCTCGCAGAACTGTATCCGTACGACCATCGGTTCTTACGGCGTGGATGCGGTGCTGACGACGGGGAAGAACGAGATTCAGAGCAATATCAAGCAGATGATTCTGGATAAACTGAATGCGTTGGATATCGGCGTGCAGTTGGTCAACATTACGATTCAGGATGCGGAGCCGCCGACGGCTGAGGTCGTGACGGCGTTCAAGGCGGTGGAGACCGCGAAGCAGGGCAAGGAAACCGCTCTGAACAACGCGAACAAATATCGAAACGAGCAGATTCCCTCCGCACAGGCGAAAGCGGACAAGATCAAGCAGGACGCCGAAGCGGAGAAGCAGGCGAGAATCAACGAGGCGGTCGGACAGGTAGCCAGATTCAACGCCATGTATGAGGAATATGTCAAGTACCCGACCATTACCAAGCAGCGTATGTTCTATGAGACGATGGAAGACGTGATGCCGGACTTGAAGGTTGTGATTCAGGGCACTGACGGAAACGGCGTGCAGCAGATCCTGCCGCTGGATGATTTCAATTAGGAGGGGCTTATGGAAGCGGAAAGATATAGTTCTGACGGGAATCCCGCCAAGGAGACGAATCAAAAGAAGAATAACAAGAGACTGTGGATGCTCATACTGCTTGCGGCGGCTGCGTTTATCCTATTGGAGTCTTCGTTTGTGGTGTGCAGGGAAAACGAGTATAAACTGATCCGAAGATTCGGGCGCGTGGAGCGTACAATTACGGCTGCGGGACTTTATTTCAAGGTTCCGTTCCTGGAATCCACCGACACCATCCCGCGGGAAATTCAACTCTATGACATTCCGCCCTCGGACGTCATCACTTGCGACAAGAAGTCGATGATCATTGACAGTTACGTGTTATGGAGAGTGACGGATCCGCTGCTGTTTGCGCAGACGCTGAGCTATTCGATTTCCAACGCGGAGAATCGAATCGATATGCTTGTTTATAACGCCATGAAGAACAAGATTTCCAATATGACGCAGGACGAGGTGATCCGGAGCCGCGACGGGAAGATGACGATTACGAACGTGGTGGTGAATGACGATGTGCAGAACAACGACATTGTGCTGGATGAGGAGACGAAGGTTGTACAGATCAAGTCTCTGACCGAAGAAATCATGGAGCATATCGGCAATGTTTCCGATCAGTACGGCATCGAGATTATGACCGTAGAGGTAAAGAAACTGGATCTGCCCGACGACAACAAGCAGGCGGTCTATGCGCGTATGATTTCGGAGCGTGAGAACATCGCCGCGCAGTACACCGCTGAGGGCGATTCTCAGGCACAGATGATCAGAAATACAACGGACAAAGAGGTTTCCATCATGCTTTCGGATGCGGAAGCGACGGCGGAAACCGTGAAGGCGGAGGGCGAAGCAGAGTACATGCGGCTCCTCTCGGAAGCATACGCGGATCAGGATAAGAGCGATTTCTACACCTTTGTACGCGCCCTGGACGCTGCCAAAGCCGGTATGAAGTCGACGGAGAACGGAAGCAAGACCTTGCTTCTGCCCGCGGATTCACCGATTGCGGAGGTGTTCACGCAAAACGACTTTAAGACGAACGTGACCGCGCCGGTCGTGACGGAACCCGCGGTTGAAGCGGACGCGGCAGAGGAGTAAGAGAAACTGTGCGATCACGGGCGTTGTGTGTGTAAACGTGCAGGGATTAGAGAACCGAGTTATGCGAACAGGCGTTGTGCGTGTAAGTGTGCGCGGATTAGAGAATCGGCAGCGAATCGGTAATCAAACGAGGAGAATGAGAAATGATCAGTGAGAAAATGGTGGGACTGGTGAAGGGATCTTCCGTCATCAGGGCGATGTTTGAAGAGGGGCAGGAAATGGCGAAGCGCTACGGCGCCGAGAATGTGTATGATTTTTCGTTGGGGAATCCGAACGTTGCGCCCCCGCAGGCGGTGAAAGAAGCGGTGCTGGATCTGATTCAGAACGAAGATCCGATGTATTTGCACGGTTATATGAGCAATACGGGCTTCGAATCTACGAGAAGCGCGATTGCCGCATCCATCAACGAGAAGTTCGGAACGCATTACGGAGCGAATCATATCATTATGACGGTCGGTGCGGCGTCGGGCTTGAATGTTGTATTCAGGTCGCTGTTGAATCCGGGCGACGAGGTTATCGTGTTTGCTCCGTTTTTCGCGGAATACCGGAATTATGTGGTCAACTACGACGGCGTGCTGGTGACGGTCAGCCCGAATACAGATGATTTTCAGCCGAGATTGGATGAGTTCAGGGAGAAGATTACGGCGAAAACGAAGGCGGTGATCGTGAATTCCCCGAACAACCCGAGCGGTGTGGTCTATTCCGAAGAAACTCTGACGAAAATGGCAAAGATTCTGGAAGCAAAGCAGAAGGAATTCGGAACGGAGATTTATCTGGTTACGGATGAACCCTATCGGGAACTGGTTTACGGAGATGTTCATGTCCCCTATGTGCCGCTTTACTACAGAAATACGATTGTGGGCTATTCGTTCAGCAAGTCCTTGTCGCTGCCGGGCGAGCGCATCGGCTATCTGGTGATTCCGCCGGAGATTTCCGATTACGAGCAGATTTATGCGGCAGCAGGCGTGGCGAACAGGATCCTGGGCTATGTGAACGCGCCTTCCATGTTCCAGTTGGTGGTGGAGAGATGCCTCAACGAGACTACGGATATTTCCTATTATGAGAGGAACCGGAATACGCTCTATGAGGGATTGACGAAACTGGGATTTCAGTGTATCAAGCCGGACGGGGCTTTTTATCTCTTCATGAAATCCCCGTTTGCAGATGAGAAGGTGTTCACCGAAATGGCGAAGAAATATCATATCCTGATCGTGCCGGGCGCGGGCTTCGGATGTCCGGGTTATGTGCGGATCGCCTACTGCGTTGCTTATAAGACGATCGTGAACGCTCTGCCGCATTTTTCCGAACTGGCGGCGGAAGTCAAGGCAACGCTTGCGAGTCAAGCGGGTTGATTTCTGCGATCAAACCGTTTCTGCCGAAAGCGGGAAAGTGAGATCCGGAGAAAAAGCGCTTGCGAGGCAGCGGCGTTGTGTTCACAGGACAGTGCAGGCAAGATGCAGAAGACAAAAGGTGTTTGTGATGGGTGTCTGTATGACACAGGAATTATGACAGTCAGATAAGATCAGGGATTTAGAAGAATAGCAGGATGCGGTGAAATGAAAAAACTTGAGGAAAATATCAGAAAAGTCGTTCCGTATGTTCCGGGGGAGCAGCCGAAGGTGACGGGCGAACTGATCAAACTGAATACCAACGAGAACCCCTATCCGCCCTCGCCTAAGGTCTTACAGGCGTTGGCGAATATGAGCGCCGAAGAAATGCGGCTTTATCCCAGCGTCACCGCTTCGCCCTTAACGGAGGCACTTGCGGCGTACCACGGGATCAAACCGTCAGAACTCTTTGTCGGCGTCGGTTCCGATGATGTGCTTGCGATCTGTTTTCTGACCTTTTTTGCAGGGAAGAAACCGATCCTCTTTCCGGATATTACTTATTCTTTCTATGACGTTTGGGCAAAGCTCTATCAGATTCCGTTTGAACGAATCCCGCTGACCTCGGATTTTCGCATTTCGCAGAAGGATTATCTGCGTGAGAACGGCGGCATCGTCATTGCCAATCCGAACGCACCGACTTCCATCGGTGCGCCGCTTTCTCAGTTGGAAGAAGTGATTGCGGGGAATCCAGATTCGGTGGTGATTATCGATGAAGCTTATGTCGATTACGGCGGGGAGAGCGTGCTTCCGCTGATTCAGAAGTATGAGAATCTCGTTGTGGTTCGTACGTTCAGCAAGTCGCGTGCGTTTGCCGGGATGCGGATCGGCTATGCAATGGCAAACGAATCCCTGATCAAAGCGATGCAGGATGTGAAGTTTTCCGTCAATTCCTATACGATGAATGCGGCTGCGCTGTCGCTTGGCGTTGCTGTTCTCTCGGATGAACCCTATTTCCGCGCGCAGTTGGATCGGGTGCTTGCGACAAGAGAACGGACGGAGCGACAGTTGAGCGAATTGGGATTTACTTTACTTCCTTCCGCGACCAACTTCCTGTTTGCAACCCACGCGACGGAGTCGGCGGAGCGGATTTTTGAATATCTGAAATCGAAGCAGATTTATGTCCGTTATTTTAAGAAGCCGCGGATCGAGAACTTTCTTCGGATTACAATCGGCACGGATGCACAGATGCAGAGGTTGGCGGAAGTGTTGCAGGAATACTTTGTTAAATAACGATGTTACGTAACGACGTCATTTATTGAAAACGATGTTAAGATGATCAAGAGATTGAAATAATAAAAAGACCAAAATATTGATATATCATGATATGGAATAACAGTGTTACGAAACGATGTTATATAACATTGTTATCTAATAGGAAAGGGTAAAATAAATGCTGCATTATCTTGTGATTTTTCTGATTTCCATGGTGCCGCTTGTTGAACTGCGCGTAGCGATTCCTTATGCGGTTGCCTGTATTGAGGCGGGAGAACCGCTGAAACTGTGGCTCTGCTATGTGGTTGCCATCCTTGGGAATATGCTTCCGGTTCCGATTATTTTCTTCTTTGCCAGAAAGGTGCTGGAATGGGGCGCGGATAAAAAGGTGATCGGTCCGTTTTTCCGCTGGTGTCTGGAAAAAGGACACAAGGGCGGTGAGAAGCTGCAGGCGAAAGCAGGACGCGGACTCTTTGTTGCATTGTTGCTGTTCGTCGGTATTCCGCTCCCGGCAACCGGCGCATGGACGGGCACGCTTGCGGCTTCCCTGCTCGATATGGATTTCAAGCAGTCCGTGATTGCCGTGATGTTTGGTGTGATTCTGGCAGGGATTATCATGGGACTGGCGAGCGCCGGCGTCTTCGGCGCGCTGTTCTCGTTTGTGTAGGATGGAATGACCGCCGGAATCTATTCAGGGAGATTAGGCGGTCATTTTCTATGTGCGATCTTGTAAACAAGAGCCACAATTGTGATGTTTGTGCCGAATCCTGATGCGAAGAAATCTGCTTGGGCGCTGAAACGCGCCTACGCAGAATTTTCGCCGGATTCGGAGTCAGTGCATTGACTTTTCATGGGGTTGCGGATTCGGAGT
>CAZNCH010000084.1:0-7600 GCA_964571555.1 uncultured Lachnospiraceae bacterium
AAATATAATACATAAGAGAAATCACGGAGTAACAGGAGTACAAACCTTAGATAAAACCATAAATAAATAAAAGGTGGTGAAATGTAAGAAGTCATTTACGGGTTATTACATCAATAAAATGTTGAAGAAATAGGAGGGCGAAAATGAAAAAGGGCATATTGATCGGAATTGTTGCCGGAATTGTTACGCTTGGATTGGCTCTGGGAATCGTTTTGTCGCTGTTTCTGGCGCGCATCGGAAATCGGATGACGTCCGATTCCGAGGTTTCGGAAGAAGTATCGGAGGAAACGGAAGTTTCGGAAGCACAGACGAGTGAGAATGCCGCGGAAACAAAAGGGAGCGCCGGAGAGACGGGAGCGCTTGCACGTACCTCTTTCATCCATTCGGAGAATGAGATTCCGGTTCCCTCCTATACGCCGCAGGTGGCGCCCTATTCTACCGATGCGAAGCTTTCCAACATTGAGAATGCGCGTCGGCTCTATTTGCAGGATGCACAGATCGCAAAGCTTGCGCAGAACTGTTTCGTGGTTACGGATGTGGCGGCGGATGAGTTCTTCGAAATTTATGAGAGCAATCGCTATCAGTCTTTCCCGAATTTCGTTACGACGGATTCGATGATGCACACCTATCATCTGTATTATCTGATGTTACAGAAGAAAATGGAGAAAACCGCGCTTTCCGCTCAGATCGAATCGATGAGCAGGAAACTCCTTGCGGTCAGCAGAGCGCAATATGAGGATTTGAAAGGAACGGAGTGGGAAGATGCGGCGTTGACCAACGTTGCTTTTTTCACGGTCGGAGCGAAACTCCTAGACGATTCTGTTCAACCGGATGCCGCCGCTGCGGAACTGGTGAAGGCGGAACTGGATGAGGTGAATGCTGCACAGGGAATCAGAAATTCGCTGCTGACCGACGATATGGAAGATTACAGTCAGTACAAGCCCCGCGGATATTATGAAGAGGACGAGCAGCTGCAGAGATATTTCAGAGCCATGATGTGGTATGGCAGACGGAATTTCTCGCAGGAGAATGAGAAACTGAATCGCTGTGCGCTGTTGATGAATCTGGCGCTGCAAGAGGACGGACTCGAAGAATGGAAGGCGGTTTATACCGTGACGAGTTTCTTTGCCGGTGCGTCCGACGATTCCGGTTATTTCGAGTATATGCCCGCGATTCTTGAAGCGTACGGCGACACGATTGGCACAAAGGATCTGGCGGGGAATACGAAGGATTTTGACGCCTACCGGAAGCTGACGGCTGCCATGGAGCCTCCCGCAATCAATTCCGTACCGTTTGCGGATGACGAGGGAAGAACGGACAAAACGGAGCGTGCAAAGGGTTATCGCCTGATGGGACAAAGATTCTCGCTGGACGCTGCGATTTTTACGCAATTGATGTACAGCAATGTGGAAAAGAATCCGGAAAGAAATCCGGACGATCAGTTGAGACTGCTTCCGGATGCGCTTGACGTGCCGGCGTCGCTCGGTTCTAAAGAGGCCTATTCCATTCTGCAGGCGGAAGGCAAGACGGATTATCCGAATTATGACGCGCAGCTCAGTCTCGTATCTTTGGGAATACAGTCGCAGCCGCAGTTGTGGTCGGGCAGCCTCTATGCGAGATGGCTGAATACGCTGAATCCTCTGCTGGAAGAGAAGGGAGAGGGCTATCCTTCCTTCATGACAAACCGCGAATGGACGCGGAAGAATCTGGAATCCTACCTCGGCAGCTGGGCGGAACTGAAGCACGACAGTATTCTGTATTCCAAACAGGCGATGGCTGAAATGGGCGGCGGAGACGTTGCGCAGGTGGATGATCGCGGTTATGTCGAACCGGAACCGGAACTGTTCAACCGTTTGCAGAATATGACGCTGGAAACGGCTGCCGGACTGAAGCAGTTCGGCATGCTGGAAGCGAAAGAGGAAGAAGAACTGAACCGGCTTGCGGAACTTGCCGGCAGGCTCAGTGAAATCTCCGCCAAAGAATTGAATCAGGAAGAACTTGATGAGGACGACTATGAACTGATCAGATCCTACGGCGGCTCGCTGGAGCATTTCTGGAGCGAAGCCATTCGCGCCAAGACCGGAGAGGAATACAACAGAACAGACGAGAATCCGGC
This sequence comes from uncultured Lachnospiraceae bacterium, assembly GCA_964571555.1. Classification (GTDB taxonomy): domain Bacteria; phylum Bacillota; class Clostridia; order Lachnospirales; family Lachnospiraceae; genus UBA2868. The sequence continues at coordinate 2,117 of CAZNCH010000084.1, forward strand.
GGCGCTGATTGCGGATGTTGCAACCGATCCGAACGGTTCCTGTCTGGAGGTCGGAATCAGCGGTGCGGATCATATCTATGTCATTGTACCCGTTGCAGGCGGGCTTCGGGTGGCAAGCGGAAGCGTTTTCAGTTATTATGAGTTCAAGCAGCCTCTTTCCGAGCGGCTGACGGACAGCGAATGGATGAAGATGATCGGGAAATCGTTCGATATGGATACTTTCTGGGAAGAACCGCAGGTGGATCACTTAAAGCCGGATTGGACGAAGTCCTACAGACAGAAATACGTTTATGAATGGAACTGATCGAAAAAAGTACCTCCTGATCCTTATGGCAGCTGCTACTCTGGTAGCTGCCATCGTTTTGTTTTGGTGGAAGGGCAGTTTCCTGCCGTCTTCGATCCCCTGGACAAAGTCGCGTTTTGATTGGGAAAGTGAGGAAGTGATCCTTGCGAATCGTCAGGTGAAAATCATGAGCGAAGGGCGAATGATCTATTGTTCCGATTGGAACTGGAACATTCAGGCGGTCGGGTATGCAGATCTTGACCAAGACGGCGTCGAGGAACTGGTTTTCCTGACATGGAAACGCGGAAATTACGGGGATCACAGACCCTTTTGGGTGGAGAAAAACGATTGGAATCTCAAACAGCATATTTTTATTTTTCATCGAGACGAGGAAAGAAAAGAGAAACTGCGCCCGATGTGGATGTCTTCCGAGGTAGGCAAGACCATTGCGGACCTGACGACGGGGGCGAGCGGCACGGTGATTCTGACCGAGGATGACGGAGATCTCAGCGTATGGAAGTGGGAAGGTTTCGGGCTGAAAATGGTGACGGAGCAGACGGGGAAGGTGGATTTTCTGGCAGCAGGGGACCAACTGCTGCACCTGCCGCTATTGCAACCCGGTCTGCGGACGGGGAACTATGATTATCTCTATGAGCGGATCGCAGAGACGGTGCATTCCTATGATCTGGCGAGCTTAAATCAGGAGACGCCGCTGGTTGCGGATCCTGCGTTCATCAGCGATTATCCCCGCTTCGGTTCTCCGATCGAAACGGCGGAAGCCGTGAAAAATGCAGGATTTGATATCGTCAGTGCGGCGACGAACCATGCGCTGGATCAGAAACGGTACGGGATCGATACCACACTTGGCGCTTATGAAGCACAGGGGATCTTATGCTGCGGAATCCACAGGGAAAACGGATCGGAAGCGCGGGACGCGGTGATACTGACGGAAGTAAACGGCATTCGGATCGCATTCTTAAGTTTCGCTGAAGGGATCAATGCGCTGACCGATACTAAGAGGAAGGAACTGCCGGTGGATCTTTTCTCCGATCAGACGCGTCTGACGGAAGCGCTGCAGTATGCAAGAGCAAACGCGGATGCGGTGATCGTATTTGCGCACTGGGGCGAGGAATATGAGAAAACGGCGGGGAAGGAACAGCGCGCGCTTGCTGCAAAACTGTGTGCGGCGGGCGTGGACGTCGTGATCGGGACGCATCCCCATGTGGTGCAGGAATATGAATGGCTTACCGGTGCAAACGGCAGAAAGACGCTGGTCTGCTATTCGCTCGGAAACCTGATTTCCGCGCAAAAGGATGCAGACTGTCTGCGCGGCGCGCTGGCGTCGTTTCGGATGATCAAAATGCCGTGGAGCGGCGTGGAAATTACGGAAGAGAAATTACTGCCGGTGCAAACCGTACTGACAGACAGACCATACGTGGAGTTGACGAAAGAATGAACCCGAAAATCAGAAACAAAGAACGGACCCCTGCTCTATCTGAGCGCGTATCCGCTGATGAAACTTTTTACGAATGCGGACGAAGTTGCGCGGATCGGTGCGTCGGTGCTTAGGCTGGTGGCGTTTTCCGAGCCGTTCTTCGGTCTGTTGATCGTCATGAGGGAATTTTTTTACGGGGTCGGCAGAACGAAACTGCCGTTTTATATCGAAACGATCTCCATGTGGACGGTGCGGATCTTAATGACCTATCTGTGCGTGAATGTGTTCCGCCTGGGACTGACGGCGGTCTGGTACTGTATGATTGCGGACAATGTGATCAAGGCGCTGGTCTTTTCGCTCAGTACGCCGGGGATTTTCCGAAAACTGAAATGGGACTAAAGTTTTTTGAATTTGATCCGATATATGGTATAGGATGTAAAGAATGCAGGGACGCGGCGTGGTTCCCTGCGTTTTTTTATAAACCTTTTATAAACCCTTTGAAATGGCGGGGGCTTTGGGATATAATATACTTTGTATGATTATGTATATTATGACCATTGAAAGGGGATTTATATTATGGTTTATACCGATATAGGAATCGATCTGGGAACTGCCAGCGTGCTGGTGTTCATCAGAGGAAAAGGGGTTGTACTCAAGGAACCCAGCGTTGTCGCCTTCGACAGGGACAGCAATAAGGTCAAGGCGATCGGTGAAGAAGCAAGACTGATGCTCGGACGTACCCCCGGCAATATTGTGGCGGTCAGACCGCTGCGGCAGGGCGTGGTCTCCGATTATACCGTAACCGAGAAAATGCTGAAATACTTCATTCAGAAAGCAATCGGCAAGAAGAGTTTCAGGAAACCGAGGATCAGTGTCTGCGTACCGAGCGGTGTGACAGAGGTTGAGAAGAAGGCGGTTGAGGATGCAACCTACGCGGCAGGCGCGCGTGAAGTAGCCATTATCGAGGAGCCGATTGCGGCTGCGCTCGGCGCGGGAATCGATATCAGTAAGCCCTGTGGGAACATGATCGTCGATATCGGCGGCGGAACATCCGATATTGCAGTGATTTCCCTTGGCGGAACCGTTGTCAGCACATCGATTAAGATCGCCGGAGATGATTTCGACGAAGCGATTGTCAGATATATGAGGAAGCAGCATAACCTGCTGATCGGCGAGAGAACCGCCGAGGATCTGAAAATTAAGATCGGTACGGCATTTAAGCGTCCGGAAATTGATTATCTTGAGGTCAGGGGCCGTAATCTGGTTACCGGTCTTCCGAGAACCGTGAAGGTGTCGAGTGAGGAAACGGAAGTTGCCCTTCGTGAGACCACCTCTCAAGTTGTGGAAGCCATTCATTCGGTACTGGAGCGTACGCCGCCGGAACTGGCGGCGGATATTGCGGATCGTGGAATCGTGCTGACCGGCGGCGGCAGTCTTTTAAGAGGACTCGAAGATCTGATCGCATACAAGACAGGTATCAACACGATGACGGCGGAAGATCCGATGACCGCAGTGGCGATCGGTACCGGCAAGTTCGTGGAATACCTCGCAGGTTATTCCGAGGGAGTGGAATAAGAGAGAAGAAAGGAAGCGCCTATGGTTAAGGGCTTGTACACTGCCTATACGGGCATGATGAACGAACAGCGAAGAGTGGATGTTCTGACGAATAATCTCGCGAACTCTGCCACCACCGGATTCAAGAAGGAAGGCACGACTTCGGAAGCTTTCCACGATGTACTTGCGCTTAAGATTAAGGATACTTCGGAACCGGGAATTGCCAGAAGACTCGGTAGGATGAACATGGGCGTCAAGATCGGCGAGAACTATGTGGATTACAGCCAGGGCTCGATCCGTGAGACGGGGAACACCTTTGATCTGGCGCTTTCCGACCAGGGCTTTTTCGCGATCGATTTCACGGATAAGGAAGGGAAGACCAGTGTGAAATATACCAGAGACGGCGCGTTTACCTTGAATGTGGACGGCTTCCTGGTGAACAAGAACGGGGATTTCGTGTTGGGTGCGGACGGGAACCATATCAAATTGGATCCGACCCAGAATTTCGCAATCGATCGTTTCGGAAATATCAGACAGAACGACATTCTGACCGCGCAGATCATGGTCACTGATTTCGCGGATTACAATTATCTGGAGCGTTACGGCGAGAATTACTTCCAGACAGTGGAAGGTGCGGTGGAAGCCGAACCGACGGCGGAAGTGATTTCCGGTTATCTGGAAGCATCCAATGTACAGGTGGTGCAGGAAATGGTCGACCTGATCGCAATGACCAGGGCGTATGAATCCAACCAGAAGATTGTACAGTCTTATGATCAGACGTTGGATGTCGCCGTTAATTCAGTCGGTAAAGTATAAAAGGGGAGAACGCTATGGTTAGAGCACTGTGGACAGCTGCTTCCGGCATGATCGGGCAGCAGAATAACGTGGATACGATCGCCAACAATTTGGCAAATGTAAATACGGTTGCTTATAAGACCGAAGTAAACGAATTCAAATCGCTTCTGTATCAGACGATCCAGACGAAGACGACGAGCGCAAACGGCGAGACAAAGCCGGTTGGCGCGCAGGTCGGACTCGGCGTCAGAAATGCCGCAATCGTGTCCCAGTTCCAGCAGGGCGCAATGATCGATTCCGAATCGGATACCGCAATGGCGATCAACGGCAGAGGCTTCTTCGCGGTCAGAGGAGAGGACGGCAAGGCGTTCTACACGAGGAACGGAAATTTCATCTTCGCGCTGAACGCGGACAACACGATGTCTCTGGCAACCACGGACGGATATCCTGTCTTGAATTCCGCGGGTACGGCAATCACGATTCCCGCCAACTATATCGCGAGCCGTGTGAAGGTCGACAGCGAAGGTCAGCTCTGGTATCCGGACGCCAACAACAATTTGCAGCAGATCGCAGGGATGCAGGTCGGCGTTTTCCAGTTCCAGAACCCGTCGGGTCTCAAGAAAAAGGGCGACACGCTCTATGAAGTGACGGAAGCCAGCGGCGCGGCATTAAATGAAGCGACCAATGTGAACCTTGAGAAGAGCGAGGTCAGACAGGGTTATCTCGAGAATTCGAATGTGCAGGTTGCGGATGAGATGGTGAACCTGATCATCACGCAGCGCGCCTATGAGTTGAATTCCAAGGCAATTCAGGCGGCGGATTCCATGATGCAGCAGGCGAATGAACTCAGGAGGTAAGCAGGTATGGATATCGGATCTATGAATACGCTATATACCGATTATTTGCAGAAGACGGCGACGTCCGAAACTGCCGGCGATATTTCCAAATTGTCGAAGGACAAGTTAAAGGGCGCTTCGGACGAGGAACTGATGGCGGCGTGCAAACAGTTTGAAGCATATTTTATCGAACAGATTTTCAAACAGGCGAAAGCGGCGGTCGTACCGTCCGCGGAAACGACGGATGGCGCAATGAAAACACTTCTTGATTACTATGAGGACTCTCTTGCTTCGGAATATGCCAAGGCGGCATCCGATCAGCAGGAGAACGGTCTTGCGCAAATGCTTTTTGAACAGATGAAAAGGAATTTCGACTTGTAATCCATGATGGAAACACTTCGTGGCTTTATCGAGCACATTATCTACCGAAACGATGACAACGGATATACGGTATTGAATTTAGTCGCTGACGCAGGAGAAGTAACCTGCGTCGGCTTCTTTCGCTATGCGGATGAGGGCGAGAGCGTGATTCTGCAGGGTGAATACAAGGAGCATGCGGTTTACGGGCAGCAGTTCAGCGT
>CAZNCH010000085.1:0-7567 GCA_964571555.1 uncultured Lachnospiraceae bacterium
CAGGGCTGTTGGGCTCCGGACGAAGCGAGTGCGTGCGTGCGGTATTCGGCGCGGATCGGGTGCTTGGCGGTACGGTGAAGAAAGACGGCAAGACGGTGAAAATCACCAAGCCGATCGATGCAATGAAGAACGGCATCGGCTATCTGCCCGAAGACCGTAAAGTGGACGGTATCGTCGGCGATCTTTCCGTGAAGCAGAACATTATTCTGGCGCTGCAGGTAATGAAGGGCTTTTTCAGACCTTTCTCGAATGCGGAAGCCAATAAGTTCGCAGACGAATATATTAAACTTCTGGACATAAAGACGGCATCCGCGGAAACGCCGGTGAAATCGCTTTCCGGCGGCAACCAGCAGAAAGTGATTCTGGCAAGATGGCTGCTGACGCATCCGGATTATCTGATTCTGGATGAGCCCACCAGAGGAATTGACGTAGGTACCAAGGTTGATATTCAGAAACTTGTGCTGAAACTTGCTTCCGAGGGCATGAGCATCACCTTTATTTCCTCCGAAACGGATGAAATGCTTCGTACCTGCTCCAGAATGATCGTAATGCGCGACCGCGCCGTGGTCGGTGAACTGACCGGTGAAGATCTGACGCAGAACAAGATCATGAATACAATTGCCGGAGGTGAGATGAGTAATGAGTAAAATATTTAAGAATCAAATGATAATTCCGTTTGCGGCGCTTCTGATTCTGGCAGTATTCAATCTGGTTGCCGATCCGGAATTCTTCAAAATCACATTGGGATATAACCGTGCGGGCGATCCGGTACTGTCCGGTTATCTGATGACCATTCTGGATTACGGTTCGGAACTTGCGATCCTTGCGATCGGTATGACGCTGGTGACCGCAGCATCGGGCGGACAGGATATTTCCGTCGGCGCGGCAATCGCGATTGCAGGCAGCGTGATCTTAAGGGTACTCTGCGGACCGACGCACGACGCCCCGTCCATGCAGGCTCCCGTGATCGTAGCCTTCCTGATCGCCTGCGTTGTGGCAATGATTTTCGGTGCATTTAACGGTGCGCTGGTCGCCTTCTTCAAGATCCAGCCCATGGTAGCAACCCTGATCCTGTTTACCGCAGGCCGTTCCGTTGCTGCATGGATCAATCACAACGAACTTCCGATCGTCTATGAATCCGAGTTCACGATCTACGGCGGATTCATTCCGGGGATTCCGATCCCGACGCCGTTCTTTATTGCGGCAGCCTGCGTGATCGTCATCTTCCTGGTGCTGAAGTTCACCAATTTGGGACTCTATACACAGTCCGTCGGCATCAATGAGAGTTCTTCCAGACTGAATGGCTTGAATCCGGAATTTATTAAGTTTCTGGCTTTTATTATCCTCGGTCTTTGCGTTGCAGTTGCCGGTCTGATCAAGGTCAGCCGTCTGAGCACGATCAACTATTCGGTTGTTGCCAAGGATATTGAGATGGATGCGATCCTTGCGGTTGCGCTCGGCGGAAACGTTCTTTCCGGCGGTAAGTTTAACATGGGCGCGTCTATTATGGGTGCCTATGTCATCCAGTTCCTGACGACGACGCTGTATAAATTCAACGTGTCCGCTGACGCACTGCCGGCTTACAAGGCGATCGTTGTCATCCTGCTGGTTGTGTTCTCCGCACCGACGGTAAGAGAGTACTTCGGTTCTCTGTGGAAGAAGTTGACGGTAAGGAAAGGGGTGGCGTAAGATGAGTAAGCTGAAAGATAAAATCAAAAGCATGAGCGATACGAATCTGCTCCTGTCCATCACGATCATTGTATTCTTCCTCATGTACCTTGGCGCGATTGTTTTTCAGGGCGCAGGGTTCAGGAAATTCCAGACGCTGTTCAATATTCTGAATACCCATGCCTATCTGATCCTTCTGGCATGCGGACTGAGTCTTGTAATGATCAACGGCAGCATCGATATTTCGGTCGGCGGCGTGACCGCGCTGGTTAGTATGTGCTGCGCCGTTTACCTCGACTACAACAGTTCTCCGAACCTCTGGGTATCCGTTTTGATCGCAATTGCGATCGGACTTGCTTTCGGTCTGGTTGAGGGTCTGCTGATTGCATATTTAAACATTCAGCCGTTTATTGTGACGTTGGCGGGAATGTTCTTCGCAAGAGGCATGACGACGATCGTTCACACCAACCCGTTCAACGTTGCGAATGAGAAGTTTGTGGACTTGAAGGACACCAGAATCCAGATTCCTTTCCTTGCACAGCAGAATGCAAAGGGAATCCTGATTGCTCCCTATGTGGAGATCGGAGCGCTTGTTGCGCTTGCGCTTGTAGCGGTACTGTTCTTTGTGTTACGATATACGAAACTCGGTCGTAATTTCTACGCGGTCGGCGGAAATTCACAGAGTGCTTTAATGCTCGGAATCAACGTGAAGAGAACGAGATTTCTCGCGCACCTGCTCTGCGGCCTGCTTGCCGGAATCGGCGGCTATGTCTATTTCCTGCATATCGGTTCCGGATCGCCGTCTCATGCAAGCGGCGCGGAAATGAACGCGATTGCAAGTTCCATCATCGGCGGCACGATGCTGACCGGCGGTGTGGGCAATATCATCGGAACTTTCTTCGGTGTACTGTCCTTGAGTACGATTCAGAATATCGTTGCATCCGCGGGTCTTGACCAGGCATGGTGGACAGGAATCACCATTGCGGCGATGCTGTGTCTTTTCCTTGTGATTCAGAGTGTAGTGATGGCTCGTAAGAAGAAAGCGCTTAAGAAATAATGAATAAAAGATTGGTTGCAGTGTTAATGATATGCTTGCTTTGCTGCCTCGGTATGATGGCTTGTCTTCCGGGGCGGGGAAGTAATGCTGCAGCAAAGGACGAACCCGCCACGGAATTGGAGAACGAACTGATTGTGGTGGGTTTTTCTCAGGTCGGGGCGGAGTCCGATTGGAGAAGCGCCAATACGGAATCGATGAAATCCGTATTTACCAGAGAAAACGGCTATGAATTGATCTTCGATGATGCGCAGCAGAAGCAGACCAATCAGATCAGAGCGATTCGGAATTTCATCCAGCAGGAAGTGGACTATATTGTGCTGGCTCCCGTGACCGAGACGGGGTGGGATACGGTACTCGCGGAAGCCAGGGATGCAGGAATCCCGGTGATTATCGTGGATCGGCAGGTGAATGTGAAGAATCGGGATCTCTTCGAGTGCTGGGTCGGATCGGATTTCGAACTGGAAGGAAGAAAAGTCTGCGAATGGCTTCGCTGGTTCATGAAGAAAGAAGGCATCGCACCCGAAGACATCCATATCGTTGATATTCAGGGGACGCTCGGTTCTTCCGCCCAGGTGGGACGCACCGGTGGTTTGCTCCGGTCAGCGGAAGAGTATGGCTGGGATGTGCTGGATACGGTGGAAGGTGAGTTCACCAAGGCAAAAGGTCGTGAAGCCATGGAACATCTGCTGCAAAAGCACAGGAATATCAACGTGGTCTATTGCGAGAATGATAATGAGGCGTTCGGTGCGATTGAGGCAATTGAAGCGGCGGGAAAGCGTGTCGGTTCCGACATCAAGCGCGGCGATATTATGATCCTTTCCTTTGACGGCGTGAAACTGCAGGCGATTCAGGATGTACTGGACGATTCTATTTCCTGTATTGCGGAATGCAATCCCCTGCACGGTCCGCGTGTGGAAGCGATCATTCGTACGTTGGAAGAGGGCGGAACACCGCAGAAGTACGAGTATGTGGACGAAACGATTTTCACCGCTTATGAGGGAATCGAGAGTGTGATCGTGAACTCGGTGGAATATCCGGTCAGTCTTGTCACGCAGGAGATGATCGATCTGAGGATACGGGAAAGCAGCGATCTTCCTGATTATCCGGATCAGTCGGACAATGCCTATTAGGCATTGTCATTATAAATAATCAGTAGAGGAAAAGGAGAAGGAAAGATGGATGTGAAGAATCTGATTGCCGAGGGGCGTGCCGTTCTCGGTGTGGAGTTCGGTTCGACCCGAATTAAGGCGGTTCTTGTGGATGCAGCGGGGACACCGCTTGCGTCCGGCTCTCACGAGTGGGAGAATCAATTAGAGGACGGAATCTGGACGTATTCGTTGGATGCTGTCTGGGCGGGATTGCAGGATTGTTACGCAGATCTGAAGAAAAACGTGAAAGAGCAGTACGGCGTTTTATTGACCGGCTTCTCCGCGATGGGTTTCTCTGCGATGATGCACGGTTATCTTGCTTTTGATGCGCAGGATCAGTTGTTGGCGCCGTTTCGTACCTGGAGAAATACGATTACGGCGGAAGCGGCTGAGAAACTGACGCAGGAATTCAACTACAATATTCCGCAGCGCTGGAGCATTTCGCATCTGTACCAGGCGATTCTGAACAAGGAAGCCCATACGGATCGGGTTGCGTTCTTTACGACGCTTGCAGGCTACGTGCATTGGAAACTGACCGGTGAAAAGGTGCTCGGCGTCGGCGACGCTTCGGGCATGTTCCCGATCGATATTGCGACCGGTAATTATGATGCGGCGATGGTTGCAAAATTCGATGCGCTGATTGCGGATCGCGGGTTTACGTGGAAGTTGGGAGAGATCCTGCCCAAGTGCTTAACGGCGGGCGATGCTGCGGGAAGTTTAACGGAAGCGGGCGCAAGACTCATTGATCCGACCGGAGAATTGAAGGCGGGGATTCCGCTCTGCCCTCCGGAGGGAGATGCGGGTACGGGTATGACGGCAACCAACGCCGTCGGCGTTCGTACCGGTAATATTTCCGCGGGGACTTCCGTGTTCGCAATGGTGGTACTGGAGAAGGAACTGTCGAAGGTTTATCCCGAGATTGACCTGGTTACCACGCCGGACGGCGCTCTGGTAGGTATGGTACATTGCAACAACTGTACCTCGGAGATGAATGCATGGGTTTCCGTTTTTGATGAATTCGCTTCCCTGATCGGAGCAAGCGTGGACAAGAATACGCTGTTCACCTCGCTCTATCGTAAGGCGCTGGAGGGAGACGCCGATTGCGGCGGTCTCATTTCCTATAATTATTTCTCCGGCGAACCGGTGACCGGTTTCACCGAGGGCGCGCCGTTGTTCGTGCGCAAAGCCGACGATCAGTTTACGCTTGCCAATTTCATGCGTATGCATCTGTATTCGGCGCTCGCCGCATTGAAGGCGGGCCTGGATCTTATGTTCAAGGAAGAACATGTGAAGGTGGATGAGATGTTCGGTCACGGCGGCTACTTCAAGACCAAGGGCGTAGGACAGCGCATTGCTGCGGCTGCGATCGATGCTCCCGTTTCCGTCATGGAGACAGCGGGGGAAGGCGGCGCGTGGGGAATTGCAGTGCTTGCCGCCTATATGAGCGGGAAGAAGGACAACGAGACGCTGCAGGATTACCTGAACGGCACGATTTTCGCATCGCAGAAAGGTTCCAAGTTGGAGCCGGATCCTGCGGATGTAGCCGGATTCAACCGTTTTATGGAGAAGTACATGGCAGGGCTTGCCGTTGAGCAGGCGGCAGTGGATGTTTTGTAGAACGTTCACGGCAGGAAATGCAGAGGAATGACAGATTGCCCATTGTATTGTAAGTTTCCATGTATTATACTTGACACTTGAGAACTTTTTGACGTTTTCTGCGGAACAAACACGCATTTCATTGTGGCGCGGGGGATGGATCATGCCCTGCCGATCAGAAATACAGAAGAAACAGATCAGGTGAAACGGAGTAATGGAAGATGAAGAAATACACCGAAATGAACAGGGCGGAACTGGAAGAACTGAGAGAGCAGCTGCAGAAGGCTTACGATGAGGAGAAGAAGTTAGGGCTGAAACTGAATATGGCACGCGGTATGCCCGGCGCGGATCAACTTGACATGGAAGCGGATTTCTTCAATATGCTGAATCCGCACGTGAACTTTAATTCTGAAATGGGAGTCGATTGCCGTAATTACGGAGAACTGACCGGAATTCATGAAGCAAGGAAGCTGATGGCTGATATGATCGGGGTCAGTGACGTCAATGTGATCATTTTCGGGAATTCCAGTCTGAATATCATGTATGATACCGTGGCACGTTCCATGCTGTTCGGCGTCTGCGGTTCGACGCCCTGGTGCAGTTTGGATCACGTGAAGTTTCTCTGTCCGGTGCCCGGCTATGACAGGCACTTTGCCATTACCGAGCAGTTCGGAATTGAAATGATACCGATTCCGCTTCTTTCGACAGGTCCCGACATGGATCTTGTCGAGAAATACGTCAGTTCCGATGCCGCAATCAAGGGGATTTGGTGTACGCCGAAATACTCCAATCCCGAGGGCGTGACCTATTCCGAGGAAACGGTAAAACGACTTGCGTCATTGCAGCCCGCGGCGGAGGATTTCAGAATCTACTGGGACAATGCTTATGCGATCCATGATCTTTATGAGGATCGGAAAGATCAACTTCTTGAAATACTTTCGGAATGTGAGAAGGCAGGGAAGCCGGATATGGTATTTGAATTCTGTTCCACATCCAAAATCACCTTTCCGGGCAGCGGAATTGCAGCCTTGGCATCCTCTGAAAAGAACCTCGCATTTATCAGGAATCTCATGGCGATTCAAACGATCGGACATGATAAACTGAATCAGTTGCGCCATGTCCGCTATTTTAAGGATGTGGAGGGGATGAGGGCTCACATGGTCAAACATGCCAAACTTTTGAGACCGAAATTCCGCACGGTTCTGGATGCGCTTGCGTCCGAACTGCAAGACTCCGGCATCTGTAAGTGGACAGATCCGAAGGGCGGTTACTTTATTTCTTTTTATGCTATGGACGGCTGTGCGAAAACGATCGTCGCATATATGAAGGAAGCGGGTGTAACCATGACGGGAGCGGGGGCGACCTATCCCTATGCGAAGGATCCGAAAGATTCCAATATCCGAATTGCGCCGTCGTATCCGTCGCTCGCGGAATTGCGGAAAGCGGTTGAGATCTTTATTATCTGCGTGAAATTAGTGAGCGTAGAGAAATTGCTTGAAGTAAAAGCATAAAATTTGAGTCAGTCGCTCAATGATTTCGAATGAATCAAGGATACTAAGTGACGGAAATGAAAAGCAATCATGACAAGATGCCGGATCGTCAGGTGCGAATCGGCAGAAGCAAAATACATGAAGGCAATATAATCACGCTGTATGAGGATTGGATGCGGCTGCCGGACGGAAGAGAGGAGCCTTACGATTTTATCGAACATAAGGGTGCAGCGGCAGTCATTCCGGTATTGGACGACGGCAGGATCTTAATGGTGCGGCAGTATCGGAACGCGATTGATGATTTTACGCTGGAGATTCCGGCAGGCGGGAAGAATTCTGCGGAAGAACCGCCCAAGGATTGCGCCTATCGGGAACTGGAAGAGGAGACAGGCTACCATGCGGCTTATGAGGATGTGACCTTTCTTCTGACGCTCTATACAACGGCAGCCTTTTGCAACGAGCGGATTGATATCTATGTGGCGAAGAACTTAAAGCCGACGGCGCAGCATCTGGATGATGACGAATACATCAACGTGGAAACGTACTCCTTACAGGAACTGATCGATTTGATTGCGGAAGGAAAGATTGTGGACGGCAAAACCATCGCC
>CAZNCH010000086.1:0-7519 GCA_964571555.1 uncultured Lachnospiraceae bacterium
AGACACCGCAAAGAATATTATACATATTCGGCAATGCTTTTGCAAGAGGATTTTTATTTTTCTTCTTACTCTGATTTTTCTTCTTACTCTGATTTTTCTTCCTACTCCGTATCTTCCTGCTCCTTCATCGCTTTGTAAACCGCACCCGAAGTTTTCGGGAGCGTGATTTTCAGAGCCCCGTTAATCACCGGATAGATCTCATGATCCGTGGAGAAACCGTATTCATCTGTTGCAATCAGCCGCATAACGCTCGCATCCCGCGGCATTCCCAGATCAGAGACTTTCAGTTCAAGATCGCGCGCTTCCTCGTTATTGTTGATCAGAACGATCGTCTGCTCATTGATTGTGAACCGTCCGTAAGCCAACACGCCCGCCTCTTCCGTCAGGCTCTTCGTAGAGCCGCGCCGCAGTTCCGGACATGATTTGCGAAGCGCAATCAATTCCTTATGATATTCAATCAAGTCCTCGTTCTCCCTGCCCCACGGATAGGGTCGTCTGTTGTCCGGATCCGTAAAGCCCGTAAGCCCTGCTTCGTCACCGTAATAGATGGTCGGCGCGCCGACCCAAGTCATCTGCACCATGACCGCTTCACGCATGACCGCAAGGTTCACGCCTTCACTTGCCGCATCTACACCCAACTGTGCTACGCGACCCACCTTATGATTCGTCCGGGTCAGAAAACGCGAATGATCATGGTTGGACAGTTCGTTCATGGCAACAAAAACAGAAGGTCCTAAGAATCTCGAACCGCTCCGACACATGCTGTCCCAGAAATATTTCGTATTCCCCATCAATTCCGGGCGAAAATCATCGCTGTGTTTCTCCATGCCGGTCAGGAACCAGGACAACGGATCCATAAATGCGTCGTAATTCATCACCGAATCCCACTCGTCGCCCTGCAGCCAATCCTTCGGGTCGCCGTAATGCTCGGCGAGAATGATCGCACGCGGATTCGCCTGCTTCACTCTGCTTCGAAATTCCTTCCAGAAATAATGATTGAACTCCCTGCCGTGCCCCAGATCCGCAGCTACGTCCAGCCGCCATCCGTCCGCATTGAAAGGCTCGCTCACCCACTTCTCTCCTATGCGGAGAATATAGCGAAAGAGCGCGTCCGAGCCTTCATAATTCAACTTCGGCAACGTATCATGTCCCCACCAGCCGTCATACGAGGCGTTATGCGGCCAGTCGCATGTCGCAAAACGGAAAAAATCCCGATAGGGGCTGTCTGCGCTGAGGTATGCCCCCGTCTCGAACCCGGTCTGATCCTTATAAATCTCTTCTCTGTCGAGCCAATGATGAAACGAGCCGCAGTGATTGAAAACGCCGTCCAGAATCACCTTCATCCGACGTTTGTGCGCTTCCTGTACCAATCTGATAAACAGTTTGTTGCTCTCTTCCAGATTCTCCAGATCCGTTACCCGCTGAACGTAACGGGTGGAATATTTGTTCTCGTTTCTCTCATCCAGAAAAACGCCTTCGTCATTTATGATTCTGCCAAAATGCGGATCGATGTAATTATAATCCTGAACATCGTATTTATGGTTCGACGGAGAGACGAAAAGCGGATTGAAATAGATTACCTCAACCCCCAGATCCTGCAGATAATCCAATTTATCGATCACGCCTTGCAGATCCCCTCCGTAAAAATCACGAACCGAGTCCTGCTTTGAAACCTTGTTCCAGTCCGTTTCCTTGTGTACGCGTTCGTTCAGGTAATAGTACTCTCCCGTTTCCACATCGTTCGCGGGATCTCCGTTACAGAAGCGATCGGTGAAAATCTGATACATCACCGCGCCCTTCGCCCACTCCGGCGTGGAAAAGCCGGGCGCAAGACGGAAGTTCCATGTCTCATTCGGCTGCTTCTGCACGCCGGACAAATTATAAAAAAGCTGCTGTCTGCCGTTTTCGATTTCAAAAAAATAATAAAGCATTTCGTTGTTAAGCTGATAGGAATATTCATAGAAGTCAAAATCATTGACGGTAAATTCCTTTTTCATCAGACAACGTTCTCCGTTGCAATGTAAAAAGACATTGTCTGCATTGTTTCTCGCAGTCCGAAAACGTAATTTCACGATTCCGTAACGGCTCGGCTGTATCGGGACTACGTAGTCGCTTCCGGTATCACTGAACAACGCGTTCTTGTTGATCAGCGGATGCATCGATGATAAATAACTTTCCGGGTTCTGTAGGTCCATAATCAATCCTCTTGTTTCTTTTGTATCACATACGAAAAGATTATACCATATCTTGTGCATTTTAACAAAAAATCCTGCAATGGATACAAGAAAAAAGACAGCTTCACGACAGCTGTCTTTTCTGGAGAAGGTATTTCTTTCTTATGGGGTATAGTAGAAACTATACTATGTATTGGGGGGGGTTACAAGAGTATCATAGCAGAGCCGTCCCGATGCGTCTATTCGAACTTTGCACAAATATAACAAAAACAGATGGTCTGGTTTGGTAATATTGTATAGGCTCTATGCATTTTGTACAAACAAAGCCTCGAATTCTTCCTTTGTAAGCCGCTCTTTTTTCACCAGCAACTCCGCACAACGAGCAAGCACATCGCGATGGGCTTCAATCAGTTTCCTAGCTTCCTGATAGCATTCGGAAACAATTCTTCTGACTTCCTCATCAATCACGGATGCCGTCTCCTCGCTGACGCTCTTTGCGTGCGCCAGATCTCTGCCGATAAACACCTCATCATCATCGTCCGCATAACAGATCATACCGAGCTTGTCGCTCATTCCGTATCTGGTCACCATATTTCTGGCAAGTTTGGTCGCTTCTTTAATATCCTGAGACGCGCCGCCGGTAATGTCATCACAGGCAATCTGCTCCGCAATCCGCCCGCCGAGGCTGACCATGATGGAATGCAGCATATCCCGCTTGGTCACATGCACATCATCTTTCTCGGGCAACGGCATCGTATAGCCAAGCGCGCCGGGGCCTGTCGGAATTATTGAAATCAGATAAACAGGACCGACACCCTCCAACACATGAAACAAAATTGCATGCCCCGCCTCATGAAAGGCAGTGATCCACTTGTCTTTTTCCGTAATGATCTTGCTTTTCTTCTCCGCGCCGACCCCTACCTTAATAAACGCCTTTTTGATATCCTCCTGCCGAAGATAAGCACGACCTTCCTTTGCCGCATAAATAGCGGCTTCGTTCATCAGATTCTCAAGATCTGCGCCCGTCAATCCGGCTGTCGTATGCGCAATCTGATCCAGATCCACATCTTCCGCCAGCGGTTTATTTTGGGAATGCACATCAAGAATCTCTTTTCGTCCCCGCACATCCGGTGTTCCGACCGCAACTTTGCGGTCGAATCTGCCGGGTCTGAGAATCGCGGGATCCAGAATATCCACGCGATTGGTTGCCGCCATGACAATGATGCCTTCATTGACGCCGAAACCGTCCATCTCAACCAGAAGCTGATTCAAGGTCTGCTCTCTCTCATCATGACCGCCGCCCATGCCTGCGCCCCTGCGTCTTGCAACTGCGTCGATTTCGTCGATGAAGACAATACACGGCGCATTTTTCTTCGCATCCTCAAAGAGATCTCTGACACGCGACGCGCCGACGCCGACAAACATCTCCACGAAGTCGGAACCCGAAATGCTGAAAAACGGTACGCCCGCTTCTCCGGCAACCGCCTTCGCAAGCAAGGTTTTTCCCGTTCCCGGAGGACCGACAAGAATGACTCCCTTGGGGATTCTTGCGCCGAGCTTGGTATATTTCCCCGGTGCTTTTAAGAAATCAACGAGTTCCTCAAGATCTTCCTTTTCTTCTTTCAGACCGGCAACGTCTTTGAAGCGGATTTTGTTGTCCTCCGTTGACAATCTGGCGCGGCTCTTTCCGAAATTCATCATTTTGCCGTTTGCGCCGCCGCCGACAGCCTGATTGTTCATGAACATCAGGATCAGCAAGATCAGCACAAAGGTGATGAGACTCGGCAGCAAATAGGCAACGAACCAACTCTCCCGTCTTACATCGGACACGGTATAGGCGGGGAACTTCTCCTGAAGCAGTTTCTCCACCTCATTCACATCGGAAACATAGAGATGGTTCGTCTCACCGGATCGAAGTTTTGCTTTGATAACGCCGGTCGGCACCTCTGCATTCTGCTGTACTTGAATCGACATATATTCGTTCTGCTCAAGATGATTTTCAAATTCGGAATAATTTATATTATTCTGCGTTCCCTCTAAGGCGCGGTTATACATCAGCGCAGAAAATCCGATCAAAACGGCGAGGATCAGGTAGACCCCTATCCCTCTGCCTGCTTTATTCCCGTTATTCACGCATCCTCCTCCAATTCAACCACTCCGATGTAGGGCAGGTTTCTGTATCTCTGTGCATAATCCAGACCATATCCCACAACGAATTTATCGGGGATCTCGAAGCCCGTATAATCTACGGTGACAGGAACAACCCTGCGTTCCGGCTTGTCCAGCAACGTACAAAGCGCAAGCGATGCGGGACCTCTTCCATTCAGGTTCTTGAGCAGATAACTTAAGGTGTTGCCCGAATCCACAATATCCTCGACAACGATCACGTTCTTGTCCTTGATCGGCTCGTCCAGATCCTTTACGATCCTTACGACGCCGCTGGATTTCGTTGCGCTGCCGTAACTGGACACCGACATGAAATCAAGTGTTACCGGAATCGAGATGCGTTTCGCCAGTTCGCAAAGAAAAAAGGAACCTCCTTTTAATACGCAAACCAGATGAACTTCTTTCCCTGCGTAATCTTTACTGATCTGCTCTCCCATTTCCTGGATTCTGCGATCCACTTCCTTCTCCCCCAACAAAACACTGATCTGTTCGCTCATTTACTGCCTCCTGTAATTTCAATTTCTATGACCGTTGTGGTCTCATCACTAACTTTGATCTGTTCACTGATCCGATAGCCGAGAATCCAGAGAACGCCGTCCGCATCCGCAACCAGAGGAAGTTGATCTCTTTCGCTCCTGGGAATCTTCTGATTCACCAGATAATCCTGTAACTTCTGTCTGTGCATGGCACTGTCAATGTACAGATAATCTCCGTTTTTCCGGCTTCTGAATTGCAAGTCGCCTTTTATTTTATCATAATCAAACCATTTCGTATAGGCATCTTTCGGGATGCTCATTCCCTTTGTATATGCGAATTTGCATGTTCTGATTCTATAACCGTCGTCGGTTTCCAACACCGATCCGACCGCAATCTTCACCGGACTTCTGTCCGCTTTCCCAGTGTCCCGTCTTCTGATCCGAAGCCGATCGTTCTCACGTTCGATCAGAACCTGCTTGGGCAGCATCAATACTTTCCCCGAAGTCTTACGAAGCAGTGCCGCCGCATCTTCAATATGACAGCGCTGTACATCCTTTCTGCCGGGAATCACTTCCGCAATCGCTCTTTGCAAAACAGTTTTCGCAAGAAGAGGTTCCGTCTCCAACAGCGGAGCAATCCGCAGCACCCTCTCTTCCGCTTCTTCGGAAGCCATAAGCGCATCAACGTAAACCGCATCCGCCTGTTTCCGGATATATGCTTCCGCTTCCTGCAGATCAATGGACAGTTCCGACAAATGCTTCACCGTTTGCGGCTGTATCTCTTCAAACAGCGGAAGGATTTCGTTGCGGATACGATTTCTGGAAATGCCGTTATCTGCATTTGTCTCATCAACGCAGTAAGGCTGATGATTTGCACACAGATAAGCAAGGATCTCCCTCTGTGAAAATCGTAGCAGGGGGCGGATAATCCGCTCCCGCATCGGACGCATTCCGCCAATCCCACGCAACCCGCTGCCGCGAGTCATCTGGAACAGCATCGTCTCCGCCTGATCGTTTGCATGGTGGGCGACTGCGATCTTAACCGCTTTTCCGCCCTGCATCAGTGCCTCTGCCGCTTCCGTAAATACGCGATATCTTAAGATCCTCGCCGCCTCCTCCACGGTGAGTCCGCATTCCGCGGCATAGGTCGGCGCATTGACCGAAACCACCTGCAAAGGAAGTCCTTTTTCCTCACATAAACGAGAGACAAACGCCGCATCCCGAAGCGACTCCTCCCCGCGAATCCCATGCTCCACATGCACCGCTTCCAGTCGGCAATGGAGAGTCTCTCTTAATTCCAATAACAAAAGAAGGAGGCAAACCGAGTCCGCCCCTCCCGATACACCGATGATTACAGTGTCGCCTTCTTCAATTAAATTCTGCATCCGAATGCTCTCAAGCACCCGCTCTTTCAGAGAATCCTTATTCTTCATCTTTCGATTCAAAAATAATTTCGTCCTTGAACACGAGTCCCAACTTGTCCTTGGCAACCTCTTCCACATACTTTGTTGTCTTGGTAAATTTCTCGTATGCAATCAGATCTTCGGTTCGCTTCTCTTCCTGCGCGATCTGCTCGCTCAAGGTCGCTTTTCGTTCCTCATATACCGCTTGCTTCCTGCTCAATTCTCTGCACTTAACGACCATGACAACCATGAGCATCAGTACCACAAGTGAAACCATCAGCATTCCGGTTCTGTTCTGCCGTTTCTTGCGAAACGCCACATGTCTTCTCGCCATAGCAATCCCCTTACTTGAAACAATTCACTCCCCAGTCTCTTGTTTACATAATATTATATTCGCTTTTCACATTTTCGTCAAGTTCTAAAGGTTCCGATACATCTGCGTCGCATCCTCTTTGCGCACGTTATCCTGAACGGACAGAACTTCCACCTTGACTGTTTTCGTTCCGAACAGAATCTCCAGAACATCTCCGACCTTCACATCGGTCGACGCCTTGGCGGGACGACCGTTGATCGTGACGCGACCGGCGTCGCAGGCTTCATTGGCAACTGTCCTGCGTTTGATAATTCTTGTTGTTTTCAAATATTTATCTAGTCTCATATCGCCCTCTGATTCCTAACGGAAGAAAAAGAACTGCAGGCAAACCCACAGTTCTCTTCTCTTCTAATTGAATGTTCGATTCAAACTAGTTGACTGCATCCTTTAAAGCCTTGCCGGCTTTGAACTTAGGAGCCTTGGAAGCTTTGATCTTCATAACAGCGCCGGTCTGAGGATTTCTGCCTTCTCTTGCTGCTCTCTTGGAAACTTCGAAAGTACCAAAACCAACCAATGCGATCTTGTCACCCTTTTTAAGTCTCTCAGCAACGGTATCTGTGAAAGCCTTCAGAGCCTTCTCAGCATCCTTCTTTGATAAACCAGCCTTTTCAGCCATAGCTGCAACTAATTCTGTTTTGTTCATGACGAACTCCTCCTCTTTATGAGTGTGTTGTAACGTCTTATGACGTCTAATGATATATATAATTGTTTTGATTCCGTTTGTCAAGCAAAAATGCCATAAACCCTTGAAATAATGCGGTTTTCAGCGCCTTTTGATTACATAACTGATCCATTTGTTTGTTATGTAAAATAATATCTTTCATTACACAAAAAATCTCAAACATCGCGCTCACAATGTTTGAGATTCCTAGAGGCGACAACCAGATTTGAACTGGTGATCAGGGTGTTGCAGACCCACGCCTTACC
>CAZNCH010000087.1:0-7377 GCA_964571555.1 uncultured Lachnospiraceae bacterium
ACAATTCTTCGAATCAACGGTTTGCCTTCGATGACGGCGGCATAAATCGCGCAGATCGTATCTACATTGTTCACGATGCACCCCGCATCCGCCGGAAGCATGGAAGAATTGATGGCGCGACCCGTAACTGCGTAAATCAATTGACGCTCGGAGCCTTGCGGATATTTGGTCTTTAACTTCTTCACACTGATCCGCGGCTCATCCGCAACAAGTTCTTTCAGAATCCGAATGCAGTCCGGCTTGTTGTCTTCCACGGCAAGAATTCCCTTGGCATGATCAAAAAGCGCAAGAACAATCTTGAGACCGGCGACCAGTTTCTCCGGTTCTTCCAGCATGATTCTGTAATCCGACGTCAGATACGGTTCGCATTCCGAACAATTGGCAATGACATAGTTGATCTTTTCCGGTTCTTTGGGGGACAGTTTGACATGGGTCGGGAATCCCGCACCGCCCATACCGACAATACCGGCTTCTTTGATTCTGTCAATCACTTCCGCCTTGGTCATGTCTGCGATCGGTTTGATCGGAAGCAATTCACTCCATTCGTACAGATCGTCATTGTCAATCACAATGGAGGTAACCCTGTCTCCGGTGACCGTCAGTCGCTTCTCAATTGCAGTCACCGTTCCGGAAACGGAACTGTAGATCGGGGAAGAGACAAAGCCGCCCGCCTCTGCAATCTTCTGTCCGGCGAGCACACGTTCTCCGACTGCAACAAGGGGTGTTGCCGGCGCGCCGATATGCTGTGATAACGGATAGACCATTTCACCGTGCGGTATTACTTCTTTGATCGGCTTATCTTTGGATAAATCTTTTCCATCGTAGGGGTGAATTCCGCCCACAAACGTAAATGTTGCCATACTACCAGCCTTTCCTATATAATATTTGCAATCACTGATTCAATAGTTTACATTATACACCAGATAAAATTCCATATTTGACTTATTATATCAAAAAATAGGACAAATAATTTGACAGAATCACAGGGTGACTTGCTATGATGGCTAAATTTGAGATTCCACCGTTAAATTTTATAAATTGTATTGAAAATTTATATTCCGACTGTAACGGAAATCAGAAAAGCGAACTGATCGTGACCTATCGGATTCCTTCGTTTGGCACAGCCGTCTTTCAAAAATTCAAAGAACCCTTTTATCTCTATCTAAAGGAAGACCGTCTCAAAATCAGAATCCCCGTGATCCATGCCACCATGAAGCATTATTACGAACGCTTCTCCGATTATTACTATCTTCCCGCGGAAGATCTCTGCATTCCGAAAAGCATCGCTTCCGGCGTGGATCGCGCACGCATCGAGCCTGCAAAAAAAGAAACCTGCTATATGAAATATACAGGTTCCTTTATTCCATCCTTAGATACAAATGAATTGACATTTCAGTGGAATCTCAAAGACCGCTTCACCTATCAGATCTACCGGTCGGAATCGGCGGATGAAGCCTTCTTCCAACGGGCAGGAACAACCATCCTGCGCTATTACGAAAAAGAATTACTGCGATTTCTCGTAGAAAAATGAATTCTTTCTCTCATATCCGTAAGATTTATGGTTCATAATCTGCTCGGTACTTCCGATAAAAAGCAATCCGTCCGGCACAAGGGAATCATAGAACTTCGCATATACCTCATTCTTGGCCTCATCCGTGAAATAGATCAATACATTTCTGCAAACGATCAGATGGCAACCTTTCGGATAAGCATCCTTTAAAAGATTATGCTCCTGAAATTCCACGCGGGACTTGATCTCATCGGAAATCTGGTAGGAACTGCCGATCTGTGTGAAATACTTCTCTTTGAATTCTTTCGGAACGGCTGCAATGCTTTTCTCATTGTAGAGACCGACTTTCGCCTGCACAATGACCTGCTTATCCAGATCGGTAGCGTATATTCTGATCCGATTCAGCGGAAGGTGTTTGCTTAGCGTCATCACAAGAGAATACGGTTCATCGCCGGTGGAACAGGCGGCGCTCCAAATCTTCAAATTCTGTCCGAATCTCTGAATGAGGGCGGGGAGAAAAGTCTGATCCATCAATTCCCATTGTTCTTTGTTCCTGAAAAATTCGGATACATTGATTGTAAGATAATTGATGAATTCATCAAATAACTCTTTGTCTGATTTCAATGCCTCCACAAACGAATCGTAGCCGTCAATTTCATGCTTTCTGATCAGCGTATCGATCCTTCGGCGCATCTGTTTCTCTTTGTATGCAGACAAATCAATGGAAGTCAGTTTCAGGATCGCGACCTTAAATCCTTCGTAATCCATCCTCATGAATTATACTTCCTCTTCGTCGTTTTCACCTGTTTTCTCAATTTCGGCATCGATATCAACCGTAACGAAATCCTGATCGGCATCCTTCGGCGCTTCCTCTGCAGGCTTTTCTTCCTGCACGGGCTCTAACAGCGCCTTCATACTGAGACTGATCTTCTTATCTTCCAGATTGAAGTCCACAACCTTCGCCGTCACTTCTTCCCCTGTCTTCAATACATCGCTTGGCTTCTCAATATGCTCTCTGCTGATCTGAGAAACATGAAGGAGCGCGTCGATTCCGGTTTCGAGTTCGATAAAAGCGCCGAAATCCGTCATGCGAGCCACTCTGCCGGTCACCACGTTTCCGATTGCAAACTTCTCATCGGCGCCGATCCAGGGATTCTCGTCTTCGAATTTCATGGAAAGCGCAATCTTATTACCGCTGATTTCCTTGATGAATACCCTGACATTCTGTCCCGGTTTGAAGACCTTTTTGGGATTCTCAACCCTGCCCCAGGACATTTCGGAAATGTGCAGCAGACCGTCGGCACCGCCGATATCAATAAACACACCGAAATCGGTCACGTTCTTCACCACGCCTTCGACAATATCGCCGACCGCAATACGTTCAAACAATTCGATCTGCAATTTCTCGCGTTCCGCCATCAGAAGCTGCTTGCGGTCGCCGATGATCCGGCGTTTTCTGGGATTGAACTCGGTGAGTACGAACTCGATTTCCTGTCCCAGATATTTCGTCAGGTCACGCTCGTAAGTATCGCTGACCAGACTGGCGGGAATGAAGACTCTGGATTCCTCCACCATAACGATCAGTCCGCCCTCAACAACAAGCGTAACCGGCGCCTTTAATACCTCGCGGTTATTGAAAGCTTCTTCCAGTCTCTTGTTACCCTTATCCGCCGCAAGACGCTTATACGTTAAAAGTACCTGACCTTCACCGTCATTTACCTTTAAAACCTTGGTCTCCATCTTGTCTCCGACCTTCACAACCGTAGTCAGATCAAGACCGGACTGATTGCTGTATTCCGATCTGGAAACAATTCCGTCCGCTTTATAGCCGATGTTCAATATAATCTCATCCGGCTTAACGTCGATGACTGTGCCTTCCACTACCTCTCCGTTGTGTATTGTTTTGAATGAATCCTCAAGCATTTGTTCAAAAGTAAGTTCTGACATATTTTTGAACCTCCTCAATAATATTGTTTGGGGTGGATGCCCCTGCGGTAATTCCTACACAAGAGATAGAACCGGGTGACCTAATCAAGTCATCAAGCGTCTGTATGTACTGCGTATTCTCACACTCCCGTTTGCAGATCTCATACAGTTTCTGTGTGTTAGAACTGTGCAAACCTCCGATCACGATCATTGCATCCACCTTGGATGCAATCTCCTTTGC
Organism: uncultured Lachnospiraceae bacterium; assembly: GCA_964571555.1. Taxonomy (GTDB): domain Bacteria; phylum Bacillota; class Clostridia; order Lachnospirales; family Lachnospiraceae; genus UBA2868. The sequence goes on from CAZNCH010000087.1 coordinate 3,678, forward strand.
CTCTTTTTGGCGCTCGGAAGTAGCATTGCAAATTGTATTCACAACAATAGTATAATACCCTTTATTCTTCAATATTTCAACTAATTCTTTAAATTTCTTCCGATGAAACGTCGTTTGCGATACAATACAGAGTTCTTTCGGTTCGGAAAGGTGAAAATCATTTGCTTCCTGCACGTTTTCTATCACAACGGCAGGAAACGCTTCCTCGCACCAGCCCTTGATTCCCTCGACCTCCGGATGCGAATCGGAACCGATAATTATCACCTGTTTTCCCTCTTTGCTCGCCTTGGAAACCACCTTATGAATCTTCTTGACGAAAGGACAGGTGGCATCTACACATTGCAGTCCGAGCGCATCGATCCGATCGTGAATGCGTTTGGACACGCCGTGTGATCGAATGATAACGGTACCGTCGCACAGCGCATTCAGTTCCGCTTCGGAACTGATGATCGTAACGCCTTTTTCCGTCAAATCTCTGACGACCTCTTCATTATGAATGATCGGTCCGTAAGTATAGATTTTCTGACCGGTTTTGATCTGCTCATATACCGTATCGACCGCACGTTTTACCCCGAAACAAAAACCTGCGGATTCCGCAAGGATCACATCAACCATTTGACAACTCCAATACGCGCGCAATAACCTCGTCTATCGTGAGATCGGAAGTGTCGACAAGAACAGCGTCCTTCGCTTGTTTCAACGGGGAGGCTTTCCGGTTCATATCACGTTCGTCCCGCGCAATGATATCCGCTTCGATGGTTGCAAGATCACACTGCATCCCCTTTGCAGTCAGTTCATCATATCTTCTCTTTGCCCGTACGCTGCTGCTCGCGGTCAGATAGATCTTCGTGCGTGCATCCGGCAGGACGACCGTACCGATATCGCGTCCGTCCATGACGACATCCGTCTTGGCTGCAAGACTCTGCTGCTTTGCCACCAGAATTTCCCTGACGCTTGCAATCGCGGAACAGGCGGACGCCATATTTCCGACCGCTTCCGTTCGAATCTTACCGTTGACGTTTGCGCCGTTCAACAGCACAACCTGTTCTCCCCTCTCATAGGCAATGGTCACATCCGCCTGTTTTGCTGCGCTGCTCACTGCCGCCTCATCCGCAACATTAACGCCATGTTCCAGCAGATAGAGACCCAGGGCACGATACATGGCTCCGGTATCCACATAAATCATTCCCTTTGTTTTCGCGACCGCCTTCGCGACCGAACTTTTCCCTGCGCCGGCAGGCCCGTCAATTGCAATATGATGATTCATGAACTTCCTCCTGATTTCACTAAATAAAATGATCCTTGTGATTGTATATCGATTTTAATCGGACATCTGTTTGGGTTATGAAACCGATGCACCGCACAAATGTCCCGTGCTCCACGCAATTTGTAAATTGAAGCCCCCTGTCAGGGCGTCGACATCGATCATTTCACCTGCAACATACAGTGCTTTGATTTTCTTCAGTTCCATCGTTTTCGGATTAATTTCACCGGTGGAGATTCCGCCGCGCGTAATGATCGCTTCCCTGAATCCGCGATTTCCTGTGACGCGGAACGTAAAATGCTTGCACTGATACAGCAACCTCTGTCGTTCCTCTTTCGTGATCCGGTTCACTTTTTTTTCAGGATCAATGCCGGATCGTTGGATGATGAAAGGAATTAATTTCGCAGGAAGCAGTTTTCCGAGGGCATTTTTGAATTGCCGGTGACTGAATTCCGCAAAATCACGCAAGATCCTCTCATCCAACTGCTTCTCCTGCAAAGCGGGCTTGAGATCAATTTCCGCAACGGGCTGCTCTTTGTAATCCGCCTCTTTTAAATAACAACTGGCACTTAACACCAGCGGGCCGCTGAGTCCGAAATGCGTAAACAGCATTTCACCCGTTTCGGAATAAACGTTTTTCTCATGCAAGCGCAGAGTGAATCGAACATTTTTCAGAGACAGCCCCTGCAATTCCCCGATTTCACTTTCCGCAACAACCAGCGGAACCAAAGAGGGTTCGGCAGGCTGCAACACAACGTCCGTTCCCGCAAACAGTTTCCAGGTATCGCCGTTAGCGCCGCAACTTGGATAAGATCTGCCGCCGAGCGCGAGAATTACCGCATCGGCGCTAAAGTCACCCTTTGTGGTCGCAACGCCAAGAACACGTTTCTGCTCTGTGATGAGACCGGTCATTTTCGTATTAAGCCGGATGGAAACGCCAAGTTCTTCCAGATAATGCTGCAGGGTACGAATCACATCGGAAGAATGATCCGATACGGGGAAGGCTCTGTTGCCCCTCTCAATCTTATATTCCATGCCGTGCAACTGAAAGAAATCCATGACAGCCGTATTGTCAAAGCGCCGAAATGCACCGTATAAAAATTTAGGGTTGGTGACGACATGCTCCATCAGTTCTCCGGCGTCGCATGCGTTTGTAAAATTACAGCGTCCTTTCCCGGTGATATAGATCTTCTTTCCGAGCTTCTCATTTTTCTCGAGCAGCGTCACTTCATTTCCGTTTTCCGCCGCAGCAACCGCCGCCATCATACCTGCAGCGCCGCCGCCCACTACAAGAATCTTCATCTTACAATACGCTGAACTTCTTCACAGCCTCTTCCAGCATCGGAACCACTTCTTCCTTGGAAAGATCGAATTCCCCGTTGGTCGCCAAGCAGGCGCAGCCGTGAATGAAGATAAAAATTTTCATGAAAATATCGCCCGCACGATTCATATCGAGGTTGGGAAGTTTCTTTAATTCCTTGATAACAAAACTGTTTTCCTTGCCGTTGATCAAATCATACATGGTGTTGTCTTCATCGTGCGGAGAAAGAAACAGAAGACGGAACAGATTCAGTTCTTCCTTGGCAAAACGGATATAACAAAGTCCCAGATCTACGAACGGCGTATCAAATTCATGAGCGAACCTGACGCAGTAGTTCTCATAAAAGGTCTTTGCCAGATCAAACACGTCCTCGGACAATTCTTCCATATTCTTATAAACACGAAAGATCGGCTGCGTACTGCATCCGATATAGGCAGCCAGTTTCCTGGCTGTCAGCATTTCCCTCCCCTGTTCTCTGAGCAGGCAAAACGCGCCTTCCTTGATCATTTGTTTTGTAATCTGTTCTTTTCTCGCCATCTGCATCACCTCAAAAGATTCCATAATAAAACGGACAGTCAAAACTGCCCGTTTATTATAACATACGTTATGATATGATGTACAACACTTTTTATACCGGATAGGTTCCGTTTTCCTGATTTCCTTTGGTAACGTCGACTTTATCCTTCTGTGCGTCACGATATTTGAAGAAATCGGTTGCAACCTGCGGGAACAGCGCATAAGACAGCACGTCTTCCTCCTGTTGCCTGTACTCCGCCATCTCCTGCTCCAACTTATCCAACTCATTGGTAAGACCGGCTGCATCTGCGGAACGGGAAGTAAATCTCTCCTCGCCCGGAATCACCTTATCGATCACTTCCTGATTCATCGGTTTGATGGTCTGACCGTATTTCCCGCGAAGCATATCCTTGGTCTGGTCGGTCGCCACCTTATATCTCTCGCCCATCAGGACATTGAATACCGCCTGGGTTCCGACAATCTGTGAGGAAGGAGTCACCAAAGGCGGCTCTCCGAGATCTTTACGAACATTCGGTATCTCCTTGAGCACATCAGATCGGAAGAGCGTCGTGTAGGGAAAGAGTGTACGTCCTGGTGTA
>CAZNCH010000088.1:0-7255 GCA_964571555.1 uncultured Lachnospiraceae bacterium
CCGATAGAAGGATTGAAGAGATGCAGTTACCATATTCAGAAGAAATAAATATTAGTTACTTAAGTAGATTAAATGTTTGATTCCTATGATAAGTCAGCGAGAATAATGCTTTCTTTAGATGTGTATTTAACCGGACAACGCATATTGTAAAAGACAATAAAACCAGAAGGGCATGATTGCTAACAGTAGAAGAAATAGAGCGTATTCATAGATTAAAATAAGTCATACAAAGTGTTGTTTAGTGGGGGGACAAGTAATAGAAATACCAACTAATAAAGAGGGTAATGTTTGTAGTATATTTGTTACACCAAGCTATATAAAAGTGAATCCAAAATACTGGAATTAAGTGTTTTATTAACATCAAGAAGAAATAAAAATGGAGAATCTGTTACAAGTCATAGGAATGCTAAGTAATTACAAGGGATTGCACGAATTTACGAGGAAAATTTGAAATGATAAAAGTACTTTTCATCTGCCACGGCAATATTTGCCGGAGTGTGAGCGCACACTACATTTTCGATGCAATGATTCGGGAGAATCATGCTGAAGGACGATATTTCTGCGAGTCGGCGGCGACGTCGACGGAGGAGATCGGCAATCCCATTTATCCGCCAATGAAGCAGGCGCTTGTCAATCACGGGGTGAAGATCCTGAATCACAGGGCGAGACAGTTGAAAAAGCGGGATTACGAGCAGTATGATCTTGTCCTGGGTATGGATCGGGAGAACATGTATTACATCAACCGGATTTTCGGCTCCGATCCTGCGGGGAAGGTGCACACCCTCATGGAATATACCGATACACCGGATGTGCTGATCGATGATCCGTGGTACACGAGGGACTTCGAGACCGCCTACCGACAGATCCGTAAGGGCTGCGAAGCGCTGTTCGCTTATCTTGAGACACAGCACAACATCTGATATAATCTATAGGGTGAACCTTTCGAATGAGGTGCGTAAAAGAGGTGACGTATGGATTATGACGTAATTATTATCGGGGCGGGTCCCGGCGGGATCTATTCCGCTTATGAACTGAAGAAGACACGTCCGGATCTTCGCATTGCGGTATTTGACGCAGGACAGGAATTGGAGAAGCGCAGCTGTCCGATCGACGGCGAGAAGATAAAGAGTTGCATCGGCTGCAAGTCCTGCTCCATCATGAGCGGTTTCGGCGGCGCCGGTGCTTTTTCGGACGGGAAATACAATATCACGAATGATTTTGGCGGAACGCTGTATGAGCATATCGGAAGAGCGAAAGCGATCGAACTCATGAAATATGTGGATGAGATCAATCTGGAAAACGGCGGCGAGGGGACGAAACTTTATTCGACCGCGGGTACACAGCTCAAAAAGGTCTGCCTGCAGAATAAACTGAAATTGCTGGATGCGTCCGTGCGTCATTTGGGAACCGATATCAATTATATCGTGCTCAGGAATCTTTACGCGGATCTCTCGGAATCCGTGCAGTTCTTCTTCTTGACGCCGGTTGAAGCGGTGGAAGTGATCGACGGCGGTTTCAAGGTGATCTATGACGGCGGGACGACAACCTGCAGACAATGCGTGGTGTCTGTCGGCAGAAGCGGCAGCAAGTGGATGGAATCCCTGTGTAACCGATTGAATCTTCCCGCCAAGAGCAATCGTGTGGACATCGGCGTCAGAGTGGAACTGCCCGCCGTGATTTTCAGCCATCTGACGGATGAACTCTATGAGAGCAAAATCGTCTATCGAACAGAGAAATTTGAGGACAATGTGCGGACGTTCTGCATGAATCCGCACGGAATTGTCGTGAATGAGAATACCAACGGGATCATTACGGTCAACGGACACAGTTACGAAGGCAAAGAGAAGCAGACGGAGAATACGAACTTCGCGCTTCTGGTGGCAAAGCACTTCTCGGAGCCGTTCAAGGATTCCAACGGCTATGGCGAGAGCATCGCAAGGCTCTCCAACATGCTCGGCGGCGGCGTTATCGTGCAGCGATTCGGCGATCTGATGCGGGGGCGTCGGAGCAATCTGAACCGCATCGAAGAAGGGCTGGTGCAGCCGACGCTCAACGCAACGCCCGGCGACTTGAGTCTGGTGTTGCCGAAGAGGATTCTGGACGGCATCATCGAAATGATTTATGCGCTTGATAAAATCGCGCCCGGTACGGCAAATGACGACACACTGCTGTACGGCGTGGAAGTCAAGTTCTACAATATGGAAGTGGAAGTGGATGAGAATTTGGAGACCCACTATCCGGGGCTGTATATGATCGGCGACGGCAGCGGCGTGACGCACTCTCTGTCCCATGCGTCGGCAAGCGGCGTTTACGTGGCAAGACGCATTGCCAAGACACTTTAAGCGGAAATCGCAGAAGGAGATCGGATATGAAACGGTTCGGATTTATCGGTATGGGGAATATGGCGAAAGCTCTGGCAGCAGGCTTCCTTGATGCGGGCGTCCTGCGTCCGGAGCAGGTTTTTGCCTACGCGCCGAATCAGGAGAAATTAAGAAAAAACGCGGAAGCGATCGGGTTCACGCCGGTTCCTTCCCTGACGGAATTGGTGAAAATCACGGACACGCTGATTGTTGCCTGCAAACCTTACCAGATTGAAGCGGTGTTGGGAGAAATCAAAGCACTGTTGACCGATAAAGTCATTCTGTCCGTTGCCGCGGGCTGGGACTATGCCAAGTATGAAGCGCTCGTGCCGCAGGCGCGCATTCAGTTCCTCATGCCCAACACGCCGGTGCTGGCTTCGGAAGGTGTGTTTCTGTTTGAAGAGCAGCATTCCCTGACGGATGCGGAACGCGTACAGACGATGCGGATGTTTGAATCTCTCGGTATTGTACTGGAACTTCCGAGCCGCCTGATGGAAATCGGCAGCGCTGTCAGCGGGTGCGGTCCCGCTTTCGTGGATGTTTTCATGGAAGCCTATGCGGACGCTGCGGTCAAATACGGCATTCAACGGCAGACGGCGTATCAAATGGTCGCGCAGACGCTGATCGGTGCAGCGAAATTGCAGCAGATGACAGGAAAGCACCCGGGCGCGCTGAAAGATGAAGTTTGTTCGCCCGGCGGCACCACCATCCGCGGTGTTGCGGCGTTGGAGGAGAAGGGCTTCCGCGACGCCTGCATTTCCTCGATTGATGCCATCATGGAGTTCAGATCCGGAACATAACCCCATAGATCAATAAATCATTGTTTACGGCAGAATTACATGGGTGAGATAGGCTGCCACCCATGCGATGGCACATTGCCAGAACACAACGCCGATCGCCCAGCGAGAACCCATTTCCTGCCTGATCGAGGCGATTGCCGCAACACAGGGAGTATAGAGAAGGCTGAAAACCAACAGGCTCGCCGCTGCATTCGGAGTCAGAACATCGGTGACGGAGCCGCCCGTACTGAAGAGTACCTGAAGCGAAGATACTACGCTTTCTTTTGCCATGAAGCCGCTGATGAGCGAGGTCGTCAGCCGCCAGTCGTCCAGACCGAGCGGACGGAATAACGGCGCGATCCAGCCTGCAATTTCGGAGAGCATACTCGTTGCGGAATCGGTCACGGGGTTGAAAGTAAAGTCGAAACTTTGCAGGAACCAGATGACGATGGATGCAATCATGATTACCGAAAAGGCTCTCGTCAGGAAGTCTTTTGCCTTTTCCCAGAGCAGTTGCGCTACGTTTCTTGCGCCGGGCAGACGGTAATTCGGGAGTTCCATGACAAAAGGAACCGCCTTGCCGCGAAAAAGGGTTGCTTTATAGAGCAGGGCGACCAGTATGCCGACCAGAATACTCAGCAGATAGAGTCCGGTCATAATCAGACCGCCGTGTTTTGGGAAGAAGGCACCGACGAAGAAAGCAAGAATCGGAAGTTTTGCGGTACAGCTCATGAACGGCGTTAACAGGATCGTCATTTTCCTGTCGCGTTCACTTGGAAGCGTTCTTGTTGCCATGACCGCCGGAACCGAGCAGCCGAAGCCGATTAAAAGCGGCACGATGCTTCGCCCCGAAAGTCCGATCTTACGAAGCAGTTTATCCATGAAGAAGGCAACTCTGGCAATATAGCCGCTGTCTTCCAACAGAGACAGGAAGAAAAACAGGGTGACGATAATCGGCATAAAACTGACCACCGAACCGACGCCGGTGAAAATGCCGTCGATCACGAGGTTATGCAGCGTCGGATTCACATTTCCCGCAGTCAGCAGAGAATCAACCACTTCGGTCAATGCGCCGATCCCAAGTTCCAGAAGAGATTGGAAGAACGCACCGATCACATTGAAGGTCAGCAGGAAGACCGCCCCCATAATCAGAAGAAACATTGGAATTGCAGTATATTTGCCGGTCAGGAGCCGATCGATCTGCACGGATCGCGCGTGCTCTTTGCTCTCTTTCGGCTTGGTTACGGTCTGCGCGCACACTCTGTTGATAAAGGCGAATCGCATATCAGCCATGGCGGCGCTGCGGTCGAGTCCGCGTTCCGTTTCCATCTGCGTAATGATGTGTTCCAGCATTTCCTTTTCGTTTTGATCCAGATCGAGCTGTTTTAATACAAGCGCATCGCCCTCGATCAGTTTGCTTGCGGCGAATCGGACAGGGATATCGACCCGCTTCGCATGGTCTTCGATCAAATGAATGACCGCATGCAGACATCTGTGAACGGCCCCGCCGTGGTCGTTTTCGTCGCAGAAGTCCTGTCTGAGCGGCTTCTCCTGATAGTGCGCGACATGGATGCAGTGTCGGATCAGTTCGTCGACTCCTTCGTTTTTGGCGGCGGAAATCGGAATGACGGGAACGCCGAGCAACGCTTCCATTTCGTTGACATCGATGTTTCCGCTGTTTCCGCGCACCTCATCCATCATGTTCAGAGCAATGACCATGGGCGTATCCATTTCGAGAAGCTGCATCGTCAGATACAGGTTCCGCTCGATGTTGGTTGCATCCACAATATTGATGATGGTTTTCGGTTTCTCTTCCAGTACGAAATTTCTGGATACAATTTCTTCACTGGTGTAGGGCGACATGGAGTAGATGCCCGGTAGATCGGTGACCTGCGTCCGATACCTGCCGCGGATCGCGCCGTCCTTTCGATCGACGGTCACACCGGGGAAATTGCCGACATGCTGGTTCGAGCCGGTCAACTGGTTGAACAGGGTCGTTTTGCCGCTGTTCTGATTGCCGACCAGCGCATAGGTTAGCAGCGTGTCATCCGGCAGCGGAGTTCCGTCGCCCTTGGCATGATATTTTCCTTCTTCGCCAAGTCCCGGATGCTCCTTGTCCTTCTTGCGCATCTTATCCTCAAACTTCCGATCGGATGCTATCTCCTCTGCTTCGTGAAGGAGTTTAACCTCAATCTGCTCCGCGTCCGCCAGCAGCAGCGTCAGTTCGTAACCGTTGATCTGCAGTTCTATCGGATCACCCATAGGCGCGGTTTTGGTGAAGGTCATTCGGGCGCCGGGAATCATGCCCATGTCGAGGAAATGCTGCCGCAGCGCTCCCTTGCCGCCGACGGTCAGGATGCGGCACGATTGCCCGACCTTTAATTCGCGAAGTGTCATATCGAACATCTCCTTTTATCGAAACGATCATGTGAAAATCATTCGTCCAAGATAGTTCAGTTAGCGAAAACTAACTGTCGTAACTATGTATATCGCAACGCCTTGTTTTTGTCAAGAAAATACGAAACAAACGGCACGTGCTGCAATGTAATCATGATTCCCAATATGCCAATTTTACGATATAATGAGTGTTAGCGAGCAGGAGGAAACGGAGTTTACTCAGTGCGAGCGACGAATGACGCTCAAGAACGAAGTTCGTGAGATAATGAGTGTTAGCGAGCAGGAGGAAACGATGAAATTTACAAAACTGGAAGACTATCTAAAGAAATTGGATACGGAATATGGGATTCCGATGGGGGATTTGAGAATCATGCGTGCACATCGGGAAATCTACCGATATCGTTTCGGCTACGCCGATGTTGCAAAGACGGTTGCGCTGCGGGAGGATCATCTCTTTCGGCTGTATTCCTGTACGAAGGTGATCACGATGATCGCGGTGATGCAGCAGATCGAACAGGGGAAATTGGATTTCGATGACATTTTAAGTCAATACATTCCCGAATATGCGGATGTGCGCGGTCCGGAGGGGGAACCGGTGAAGCAGCCGATTCGAATTCAGGATCTCATGACCATGACGGCGGGGCTCTCTTATGACGTCAACGATGCGCATATTCTGGCGGCGGTGAAAGCGTCGGGAAGAACGGCGACGACAAGAGAACTGATCGGAGCGCTGGCGCAATCAAACCTTCTCTATGAACCGGCAACGCATTGGCATTACAGTCTGGCGCATGACGTGTTGGCGGCTGTGGTTGAGGTTACAAGCGGAGAGCGGTTCTATGACTATATTCGAAAACATATCTTTGCGCCGCTGGGCGTGCAGGATCTGTACATGCATTTTGAATATGACGGGGAGATGAAGAAGCGGCTCTGCGACATTTACGAAGCGAAGGAAGAGACTTTTGTATTGGCAGACGATTCTCATGCGAATTCCTATGTCTTTACGCCGAACTATGATTCCGGCGGTGCGGGACTTGGGGGTACGGTAAGCGCCTACAGTGTGATCATGGATGCGCTCGCCTGCGGCGGCGTCGGCGAAGACGGCAACAGAATCCTGAAAGAGGAGACCGTTGCGCTCTTCCGTCAGCCCTATACTACGGAAGAACCGTTATCTTCGGATTTCGGGGAATTCAATAAGCAGGGTTATGAATACGGCTACGGCGTTCGTGTCATGGTGAAGGAAGGACTGGGCAGTCCTCTTGGAGAATTCGGCTGGGACGGCGCGGCGGGGGCATACGCACTGGTGGATACGAAGCATCAGATCAGTATTACCTATGCGCAGCACATTCTGAATTACGGTCGGGTCTACGATGAAATTCACCCGAAGATTCGGGAACTGGCTTATGCCTGTCTTGCGAATGAGCAAGAATAAACAACATTGTTATATAACGATGTTACGAAACGTTGTTATTTATAGTAGCGTACAGACTTCATAAGGAAGATCAGTGATGGCGGAAGAAATTTCGATCGGAAATGCCGATCTGAAACGGCAATCAGAAGCAAGCCCCGACCTGACGCGAAGTGTTTCTTGACTTACGCGTGCGGCTATGCTACTATAATTGAGTTGTATCTAAGTTGTATCGAAAGACTGATACGGCACGGATGGAATGTGCGTTTAGCTCAGCTGGATAGAGCGTTTGGCTACGGACCAAAAGGTCGGGG
>CAZNCH010000089.1:0-7241 GCA_964571555.1 uncultured Lachnospiraceae bacterium
CTCATCACGATTATGCGCTCCGTTGCAAGTACGCAGGTCAGCGATTTCAGGATTGTGTTCGATCCGACGCTGGTGCGGGGCATGTCCTATTATACGGGAACGATTTTCGAGATCAGCATGGACGAGTTCGGTTTAAGCGTTGCCGGCGGCGGCAGATATGATGAGATGATCGGGAAGTTTACGGGACAGAAGACCTGTGCGGTCGGCTTCTCCATCGGCTTTGAACGGATTATTACAATTCTGCTGGATCGGAATTTTGAGGTGCCCGGGCAGGGAGAAAAGGCTGCGTTCCTGATCGAGAAGGGGGCGTCGGATGAAAGACTCTGCGAGGTGATCGGGGAAGCGATGCGCTTGCGGAAAGAAGGGAAGCAGGTGCTTGTGGTACAGATGAACAAGAACAAGAAGTTCCAGAAGGAACAGTTGATTGCGGACGGCTATCGTCCCGAGCAGATTCATGATTTTTATCATACCGGAATGGCGCACTGATCCAAAAGGGATACGGGGGTAGATGATGAAGTACTGTAAGAAATGCGGCATGCTTTTGGAAGATACAGCCGAACTGTGTATCGGCTGCGGGCTGGATGCAACGAAGCCCGAGAATATTTCCATGTATCCGCCGACGATGCAGAAGAAAATGGAAGCGGAGAAAAAGGAGAATAAGACCAGAAAGAAGACGATTCTTGTCATTATCATCGTGTTCGTTCTCCTGATCGCTCTGGTCTGCGCGATTATTTTCCTTATTTCTCCCGCTATCGAGCGTGCAGCGGCGGAGCAGGCGCAGTTGGAGGAAGATGACGATGATTTCGAGGACGAGATCGAGGAGATCGAGGAAGAAGCACCGGCGGAAGATGATACGGCGGGAGATGCGAATCGTGTCGTGAAGGACGATGAGGGCTTGTATTACGCGAAGGCTTCCATTCAGGACGTCGGCGGGAACGAGATTTTCACCGGTCTGTATCCGGAAGATTTCGTGATCACAACTTCCGTGGTGGATTATTCCCTCTACTCGAACCGTTTTCCGGGTCGGGTCACCTTTGTGGTCGGGAACAGTGATGATACCGTCCATTTCACCTATCTTTCCCCCCAGCAGTTCTGGCACAAGAAGTCCGAGAACAAGGAGACCAGAAAGAACGAAAGAGATATCACCTACTATATGAGTTTCCTGTCCTACGACGGCGCCAAGGGCTATGTCGAGGCGCTGCTGAACCAAAGTTACGCGAAGGCGAAGAAGATCACGCAGGTGGAGACGACAGAGGCACCTTTAGCCACAAAGGATAAGTTAAAGGATCTCTCCGCTGCTTTCAAAAGAGAGATGCAGGGCGACATCGGGGATTATGCGCATGTCGGCGCGGATACGACTTACGCGGTGATGGAATCCGAGTTCAGTTGCGAGATTTATCGCTATGAGGTGGTCACGAAGGAAAACAACACGCTGTTTCTGAAATTCTACGTACCCGTCATTGCCAACAACCTCTACTATTCTTCTACGGAAGCCAACGACAGAGGTATGATGACGGAGTGGATCGCACTCGGCGTCTATTGCATGGAAGCGGGCAACGAAGACATCTATGATGATTTTGCTCCGGCGTTTGATGTGTTTATGGACAACTGCAACGTGAACCGCAGATTCTTTTCTCTCATGGGGCAATACGGTGAGACGATCCGTGCGGCGGTATCGCAGTATGAGGAACCGCAGCCGTTGGAAGCGGGGCTCTTATCCTCTTTCCGGACAGAGGGCTATACGTTGAACGCATTCGACGAAGCGCTCTGCAATTTCGTGACAATCCGCTATGGCGGCACGCAGTTCTCCTACGAGGATTTTCTGGTCAACGGTGCAGCGGATATTGCGGTTGCATTTGTAGATCCGGAGAAGAACAAGGTTTTCTTATCGCCCGCAGCGGACGAGTATCCCGGCGGCGGCTTTCTCGATATGAGCATGGGTCTTCTGGGTGAGAATCAGTCCCAGGCGGCGGATTCTTCTGCGGAAGACGATCTTGCGGTCGACTTGAGTCCGGATGCGGATGAGGTGACGGAATATGCGGAAGATGAGGTGAATGAATTTGAAGTGGACGGAGAAGACGAAGCAACATTTTGAGACGATTGGCGAACACAGAAGACTGGTGCGGCAAGGCTGTTTTGCCGTCGGTCTCTACAGACAGGGTCTCCTGCATGATTTGAGCAAATATACGCCGATGGAATTCTTCGTCGGAGTGAAATACTATCAGGGTTACAGAAGTCCGAACAATGCGGAACGAGAGTTAAAGGGGTATTCCTCCGCCTGGCTGCACCACAAAGGACGCAACAGGCACCACTATGAATATTGGATGGATTTCGCCCCCTCCGAGGGAATCGGCATTGTGCCGATCGAAATGCCGGTGCAATATCTTGTGGAAATGTTTATGGATCGGATTGCAGCATCCAAAATTTACAACAAAGAGAATTACACGGACGATTTTCCGCTGCAATATTATCTGAAAGGGAAGCCAAGAATCGTGATGCATCGGAACACGCAGCGTCAGTTGGAGTTTCTGCTCAACATGCTGGCGCGTGAGGGAGAAAAAGCAACGTTTGCTTATATCCGAAAGACCGTCCTTGCGAAGAAATTTACGATCGGATTACGGCAGGTCGGAGAACGACAGAGGAGTACGATCAAATGAAATGTAGAATGACGATCCTGCTTTGTGCCCTGTTGTCGGCGGTTTGTTTCATCGGCTGCGACAGCAAGACGGCGGAAACGGAACAAAATAAGGTCAGCATCGTGACGACGATCTATCCGCCTGCGGATTTTGCATCCCATGTCGGCGGAGAACATGTGGAAGTGATCAGACTGTTGAAGCCCGGCGCGGAGAGCCACACCTATGAACCGACGCCTTCCGACATCAAGAAGATCGCTTCCTGCGACCTATTTATCTATAACGGCGGGGAATCCGATACGTGGATCGAAGGAATCCTGAACAACATTGATACGGAATCCGTTTCTTTCCTGAAAATGACCGACGCCGTCACCATGCTTCCGGAAGAAGTGACGGAAGGCATGCAGGCGGAAGAGGAAGATACGGAGGATGCGGAGGAAGCGGAGATGGATGAGCATGTCTGGACGTCAGTGGAGAACGCATCGCTCATTACGGAAGCCATTGCGCTCCGTTTGATGGAACTCGATCCTGCGCACAGGGAAGACTATCGCGCCAATGCCGACGCTTACGAAGCGGAATTGGCGGCGCTGCATCAGGAGTACCTTGCAACGATTCGCTCCTGCCCCGGAAAAGAGATTCTGGTCGGAGACCGTTTTCCGTTTCGCTATCTTGCGAAAGAATACGGATTGACGTATTACGCTGCGCTTCCCGGCTGCTCCGAGGACGCCGAGGTCAGCGCGCATATGCTCGCGTTTCTGATCGATAAAGCCAAAGCGGAACGTCTTCCGGTGGTCTTCCATATTGAATTCTCCAACGAGCAGATCGCGGATGCGATTGCGGAAGCAAGCGGCGCAAAGAAACTGCTGCTGCATTCCTGTCATAACTTATCCGCGGAAGAGTTGGAGGCAGGCTGTGACTATCTGTCCGTGATGCGTGATAACCTTACCAACTTGAAGGAGGCGCTGCAGTGACACTGATGCGGGAAATGCTTTCCTATCCCTTTATGGTTCGTGCATTGCTTGCGGGTTCCGTTCTGTCGCTGTGTGCGGCGCTGCTCGGGGTCAGTTTAGTGTTGAAGCGGTTTTCCATGATCGGCGACGGGCTCTCGCATGTGGGCTTCGGCGCACTTGCCGTTGCAGCCGCCCTGCAGGTGACTCCGCTCTATGTTGCGATTCCTGTGGTGGTGCTTGCGGCGTTTCTGCTGCTTCGACTGAACGATGGTGCAAGAATGAAGGGAGATGCGGCAATCGCACTTGTCTCTACGGCGTCGCTTGCCATCGGCGTGGTGGTGCTTTCCCTGACGACGGGAATGACAACGGACGTCAACAACTATATGTTTGGTTCGATCCTTTCGATTTCGACAACGGATCTTATCGTGGCATTGATTTCCGGCGGCGTGATCCTTTTGCTGTATTTCGTATTCTATCACCGAATTTTTGCGGTTACCTTTGATGAGAATTTCGCCACGGCGACGGGAATGAAGACCGAAGTTTATCATGTTCTGCTGGCGGTACTGACTGCCGTTACGATCGTTCTGGGGATGCGGCTCATGGGGGCGCTTCTGATCTCAAGTCTCGTGATCTTCCCTGCGTTGAGTGCCATGCAGGTGTGGAAGCGGTTCTTCACGGTCGTGATTTTTGCCGCAGCGGTTTCTCTGCTGTGTTTTCTGACGGGACTGCTTCTGTCCTATCAGTTTGCATTGCCTACCGGCGCAAGCATCGTGATCGCCAATCTGGTCGTTTTTGTTTGCTTTTATACGGTCGGGAAAATGAAATCAAAATCATAAATCAAGATGATAATCGATTTGTTTTGAGGGGAAGCAATCGTCGGTAGTCAGATACCGAAAGGAGTCATTGAAATGGGTAAAAATATAGCGGTACTGTGTTCGGGGATCTCTGCCGCGGTGTTAAGAGAGAATTTTAAAGGGATCAAGGAATGTGCGGTTGCGCATGACTGCAACGTTTTCGTGATCACCTGTGATAATAATTCCATTAGTCTGTTCGGTTACGGGGAGAGCGATATTTACAATGCCGTTGATTTCTCCGTCTTCGACGGCGCGATTATCATGAACAATTCCTTTTTGGATGAGAAACAGATGCGGCGTATGGAGGAAATTCTGCTGCAATTTTCCATTCCTGCGGTGACGGTAGAGGGCAGCCATCCTAAAATGTTCAATTTTATGATTGATAACAAGCGTGCGATGTATGGAATGATGCAGCATCTGATCGAAGATCATCACTTTCGGAGAATCTGTTTCGTTACAGGCCCGTTTTCGAATCTGGAAGCAAGAGACAGACTGGCGGCTTATGAGGAAGCCATGCGGGAGTATGGGCTTGCTTACGAGAAAGAGTGGATCTTCGAGGGAACCTTTTATTCGCATAGCGGCAGAGAGGCTGCGGAATACTTTCTGAACGAACTGCCGGAACTTCCGGAAGCCATCGTCTGCTCCAATGATCTGGAAGCGCTGGGCGTGCAGAGTTTTCTGGACGAGCAGGGCATTCGCGTGCCGGATCAGGTTGCGGTCACGGGCTTTGACAACATCAGACAGGCGAAATATTATGAACCGCGCCTGACCACCGTTTCCAGAGAGAATTATCGGGCGGGCTATGCCGCCTGCGCCAAGCTGATCGAGGGCATTACGGAGAATGAGATCGGGACGGCGAAAACGTTGGAGACGAAACTGGTTTTACGGGAGAGTTGCGGCTGTCAAAGCAACGATGTGATCGACAATTCGAGTTTTCGGAAAATGCATTTCGACGAGACGCAGAAGAACGAGAATTATCAGACCGAAACCAGCCATCTGGCGGTCGAGATGACCACCGTTGAGAATACGGACGACATCGGAACCGTGCTGCTTCCGTATCTGAAGCGTGCCGACTGCGAGGAGTTCTATCTCTGTATCAGCAATGAATGGGAAGGGATCCATACGGAAAACGGTCTGTCGAAGAAATATGACATGCCGGAGATCAAAGAGGATTATATTCGGATCGGCTACGGAACGGGAACTTTTCTCCTGATGGGATATTCAAAGCGGGAACAGATCAGCGCCGGAAATGATTTTCAGTTAACCGATCTGGTGCGCAGCATGAGGGAACGTCAGGCGGGGAGCCGGTGCTATGTGAGCATGCCGCTGCATTTTAAGAATAGATCCTTCGGTTACTGCATCATTGCAAGCAATGAAGAGACACTGGATTCCGATCTGTATTATTCGTGGCTCATCAACATCAGCAACGGTCTTGAGAATATCAGGAAGCAGAATGTGATGCGCGCGATGATCAATAAACTGGATTCCCTGTGGATCTACGACAGTTTGACCGGACTGTACAACCGTTCCGGTTTCGCCAAGTATGCCGCCCAGATCTGGAAGGAATGCATTCGAAACGGGGATACCGCAGGCTTGCTCTTCATTGATCTGGACGGCTTGAAAACGGTCAACGATCTGTACGGTCATGAATCCGGAGACCGCTTTATCAAGGCAGTTTCCGAAATTCTGACGAAGAATAAGAGGCACGGGGAAGCAATCATGCGCTTCGGCGGAGATGAATTCGTGATCCTGACGCATTCGCTTGACGAAAAGGGTACGAAGGAGTATTGTGAATCGTTGTATCGCGAGGTTAATGAATACAACAGGCGGCACCATTTGCCCTACAAAATGTCGATCAGTATCGGCTATCACATTTCCAGACCGGTTGAGGGGACTGATTTGGAGACGGCGATTGAAGCGGCGGATGCCAACATGTATCAGGTAAAAAGAGAAAAAGGACATTCATTAAGGGGTTAATTACATGATTATCGCTGCATTGAAGGATATTGTGCAGGCATATCGGGAATATTATGTGCAGGCGCTTTTGTTCGGAACGGCGGGAACCGTGGTCTACACAGCCGTGGTACTGATCCGTTATTTGTTTCGTGTGATTTCGAATCAGGAAACCCGCCCGTTCGGACGGGTTTTCTTGAGTATTCCGTTATTTGCCGTATTCAGTTTCTATTTTTCTTATGTGGTCTATTTGACCTTATCCGGCAGAGAAGCGGGTTCCAGAGACGAATTCGTCAATTTGCAGCTGTTCAGCACGCTGCTGATCAATGACCGTCTGCGCATCCACGGGGTGGAAAACGTGCTTTTGTTCGTGCCGTTTGGTGTGCTCCTGCCGTGCATGATGCCTTTCTTCCGCAAATGGTATCGGGTGATGTTTGCAGGCATGCTCTGTTCTACGGTGATTGAACTGACACAACTGCTGACCGGACGCGGGTTCTTCGAACTGGATGATATCGTGTTGAACACGGCGGGCGCTTTGACCGGCGCCCTGGTTTATTTGTTCGTTTCGCTGCTGTTTCGTTTATTCTCCGGCTCCATTTTTCGGGAATCGGAACCGAAGTGATCTTTGAAGGCGCGGCTTACGATCTGATAACCTGCGATCAGGACGGGAACCAGAACGGTCAGCGTGATCGATATGCGGAACAGCACCATGCTGTAAGGCGTATTTAAGATGGCGCAGATCAGCGTTGTCAGATAGAGCAGGACGAGCAGTCCCGCCGCGACTAGCGCAAGCATTCTTTTCATGAATCTTTCCCTCGTTTGATTTCGGATTTTTACCTGTTTCATCATAT
>CAZNCH010000090.1:0-7220 GCA_964571555.1 uncultured Lachnospiraceae bacterium
TGGCTTTTCTTCTGTTAAGTGTTCGACTGTTCGCGATCAATCGCGACAACGGGGACAAATACAAGAAAAAAATCCTGTCTCAGCAGGAGTATGACAGCGTTACGCTGGTGGCAAAGCGCGGCGATATCCTGGATACGAACGGTTCCAAACTTGCCGTCAGCCAGAAGGTCTACAATGTCGTGGTAGATTCCAAGATGCTGAACAAGAACGACGGCGCCTATCTGGAGCCGACGCTTTCTCTCCTGTATGCGACCGACGTGGATTTTTCTTATACCCAGCAGGAATTGCGCGACTTTATTCTGAGCAATCCTTCGAGCCAGTACCGAATCGTTGCGAAGAAACAGAGTTACGAGGCCGTGAGTCCGATTATGGAAGTTCTTTCGAAGCCGGAGGAGTCTTCCTCCATCAAGGGCGTGTGGCTGGAAGACACCTATCAGAGGCAGTATCCTTATCATACGCTGGCGTGTGATGTGATCGGTTTCGTACAGGGCGATCATGAGGGCGTTTACGGGCTGGAAGAATTCTACAATTCGACGCTGAACGGGGTGAACGGCAGAGAATACGGCTATTTGAATGATGATGCGAATTTGGAACGCACGATCAAACCGGCAAAGGACGGCTGCAATATTGTGACCTCCATTGACGTGAATATTCAAAGCATCGTCGAGAAGCACATTCTTGCCTTCAATGAAGCGCATAAAAACGAATTCAGGGAAGGGAACGGCAGCGCCAATACCGGTGTGATCATCATGGATCCGAATACCGCCGAAATCCTGGCGATGGCAAGTTATCCGCCCTATGATCTGAACGATCCGCGAAATACGGCGGGACTGAATATTGATGTGCAGGGAATTGTCGCCTCGGGATCGGGATTTACGCTCACGCAAAGGGAAGAAGACGGGGAACCTTCCGAAACAGGGGATGCGTCCGATACGGAAGGTCTGGTACAGGTCATGTCGGGCGAGGATTATGAAGCAAGTATGGAAGCCGCCAAAATGGATGCGCTGAATGCCTTATGGAAGAATTTCTGCATCAATTCCACCTTTGAACCGGGTTCCACCATGAAACCGTTTACCATTGCGTGCGGTCTGGAGGAAGGCTTATTAACCGGAAACGAGAACTACACCTGCGATGGTGTTCTGGAAGTCGGCGATCATAAGATTCACTGTAATAACCGTCTGGGACACGGGGATCTGACCTTTCCGCAGGCGCTCGAGCAGTCCTGTAACGTCGCTTTCATGAAGATGGGAGCCACGATCGGCAGAAGCGCTTTTATGAAATATAACCAGATCTTCAATTTCGGTCTGAAGACCAATGTTGATCTGGCGGGCGAAATCAGAACCGATACGTTGGTGTTTGACGAGTCGGTCATGACGCCGACCGACCTTGCGGTCGGATCGTTCGGGCAGGGCTTCAATACGACAATGATCCAGATGATCACAGGATTCTGCTCTCTCATCAACGGCGGCAAATACTATCAGCCGCATGTGGTGAAGAAGATTCTGAATGCAGAAGGCGCAACGGAGCAAACGATTGAGCCGCGTCTGCTGAAAGAAACGATTTCCGAGACGACGTCCGCCAAGATCAGGAAGCTTTGCATCGGCGTGGTCACTGACGGTACCGGCAGAACCGCACGTCCTGCGGGCTACATGATCGGCGGTAAAACGGGAACCGCCGAAAAACTTCCGCGCGGCAACGAGAATTATGTGGTTTCCTTCATCGGGTTTGCGCCCGCGGAGAATCCGCAGATTGCCATCTATACCGTGATTGACGAACCGAATGTTGCAGATCAGGCGGTTGCGCGTTATGCGACCCTGCTTACGAGAGATATTCTGACGGAAGTGCTTCCCTATATGAATATTTTCAGGACGGAAGAACTGACGGAAGCGGAAGCGGCGGAACTGGCGGAGAAAGAATTGAATTTCTCGGCGGGATCCTCGCTTGAAGAAACGCAGGAGAACGATGAGGACGAAGCGGGTCAGCCCGAAATCACGGTATCCGATGAAACGAATGAGGAAGAGGAGAAACCCAAAGAGCGTAAGATCGAATATGACCCGGAAACCGGCTATGCCATTGACCCTACCACGGGAGATTTGCTGGATCCGGAGACCGGACGTCCGATTGATCCCCATGTTTCCGACCTGGCTGACGTTGTTACGATGCGACCCGTGATCATTGAAGAGGATGGAGTGAGGTAGAGAATGAATAAATGGGTGTTTGTCGCACTGCTTGTTTCTTTTGCACTGAGCGCGCTGTCGGGGCCGATTCTGATTCCGATTCTGCATCGATTGAAGTTCGGACAGACGATCAGGGAAGAGGGTCCTGAGAGCCATAAGAAGAAAAGCGGTACTCCTACGATGGGCGGTTTTATTTTCCTGATCCCGATCGTGATCACTTCGCTTCTCTATGCGAGACAGTACCCGCTTGTGCTTCCCGTGATGCTGATGACGGTCGGCTTTGCGCTGGTCGGTTTCATTGATGATTATATTAAGGTCGTCTTGAAGCGTTCCATGGGGTTGACGGCATTTCAGAAGATGAGCCTTGAGTTGATCGTCACTGCAGGCTTTGCATGGTATATGCTTGCAAGCGATGCGGTGGATCTCACCATGCGCTTACCCTTTACCGGAGGCAGGTTTGTCCATCTGTCTTATTTCGCAGTTGCGATTCTTATGATCGCGGTACCGGGAACGGTAAACGGCGCCAATTTTACCGACGGTTTGGACGGGTTGGCAAGTTCCGTTACGATTGTCATTGCTGTTTTCTATGCGATGCTCTCTGCGCAGTTGAACAGCGGGATCGAACCGGTCTGTCTCGCGGTTCTGGGTTCTCTCCTCGGTTTTTTGCTCTATAATGTATATCCTGCCAAGGTTTTTATGGGAGATACCGGGAGTTTGGCGCTGGGAGGATTTACCGTGGCGTGCGCCTATATGACGCGTACCCCGCTGTTCCTCATTCCGGTTGCGTTCATTTATCTTGCGGAGGTGATTTCCGTGATTTTGCAGGTCGGATACTTCAAGATCAGTCATGGAAAGAGACTCTTTAAAATGGCTCCGATCCATCACCATTTTGAACTCTGCGGTTGGTCCGAGACAAGAGTGGTTGCGGTGTTTTCGATCGTGACCGTCATATTCTGTACGATCGCCTATCTGGCGCTTTGAACAAGGGTCAACAAGCGTTGGAATCATTTATCATGGAAGTGATTTGATGGATAGAAGAAGAGAAGAGAAAAAGAATAGAGGAGTCTTTGATTACACGTTGCTGTTCATCGTGCTTTTTTTGCTGTGTTTCGGTCTTGTTATGCTCTATAGCGTCAGTTTTTATGAATCGAATTTAAAGTTCAACGATTCCGCGTTCTATTTGAAGAAGCAACTGATCGCCACACTGGTCGGCATTGTATTTATGGTGATTGTCACCTTAATGAATTATCATTGGTTCCAACGGCTGATGATTCTTCCCTACCTGACGGCATTCGTTCTGGTGATGCTGGTACTGACGCCCCTCGGGGTCGAGAGAAACGGCGCGAAACGCTGGCTTGACGTCGGCGTCTCCTTACAGCCCGCAGAAGTTGCCAAGGTTTGTATGATCCTGTTTTTCGCCAGCCTGATTTGTCGGATCGGAAAAAGGATTGTCTCATGGAAGGGGATTCTTTTTACGTTGGCAACATCTGCGCCGATCTTCTATATTATTCTTCATTTTACCGAGAATTTAAGTTCCGCCATCATTGTGGTCGGTATCGTTGTGATGATGCTGTTTGTCGCCACGCCGCAGTACAAGGAATATGTTCTGATCCTGTTGGGCCTTGCAGCGGTGGCGGCATTGATCGTCTTTCTGGTCTGGAAAGGCATTCTTCCCGAGAGTCTTTCTTATCGTTTCGGCAGAATCAATGCCTGGCTGAATCCGGAGGCTTACGCGTCAACGACAGGCTTCCAGACGCTGCAGTCTCTCTATGCCATCGGCTCGGGCGGAATCTTCGGGAAGGGACTCGGTCAGAGTATGCAGAAGTTGGGGTTTATTCCCGAGGCGCAGAATGATATGATTTTCTCTATTATCTGTGAGGAACTGGGCTTGTTCGGTGCGATTGCGATTATTCTGATGTTCCTTCTGATGATCTGGCGCTTCATGGTGATTGCCAACAATGCGACCGACCAGTATGGAGCACTTTTGGTGATCGGGGTCATGGCGCATATTTCGATTCAGGTGATTTTAAATATTGCCGTTGTGACCAATTGCATTCCCAATACCGGAATCACCCTGCCGTTCATCAGTTACGGCGGATCTTCCGTTGTGTTCCTGCTGATCGAGATCGGACTCGTACTCAGCGTATCACGAGGTATCAGACTTGAGAACCAATAGAAAAGCGCTTGTGATTTTCATTATTATGATTTCTTTGATCGTCCTGGTCTGTTCAGCGCTTTTGATCATCAAGCACAGGTTTGCGGTAGATCAGGTGACCGTCATCGGAAACGACCACTACACGGAGCAGGAAGTGATCGATCTTGTGATGAACGGGAAATACGGTCATAATTCCGTGTACCTGTATCTGAAATATCATAACAGAGAGGTGCAGTCCATTCCGTTTATCGAGCAGACGGATATTGAACTGATTTCCCCGACCGAGGTGAAAATTCAGGTCTATGAGAAAGCGATCGCCGGTTATGTGGAATATTTGGGGCGTTTCCTGTATTTTGATAAGGATGGCATTGTCGTCGAGAGTTCAACGCGGAGAATGGACGGGATTCCCTTTGTGACCGGTCTGTCTTTTGATCATGTGGTGCTGCATGAGAAACTTCCGGTGGAAGATGAGAATGTTTTTAAACTGATTCTGAATATTACACAGCTTCTTACAAAATACGGAATTTCGACGGATCGTATTTATTTTGCTATGTCAGATGACATAACATTGTATTTTGACCGCGTGCGTGTCTTGCTCGGAAAAAGTGATTATATTGATGAGAAAATCAACAAATTACAGTATTTGCTACCAAATCTTGAGGGGATGTCCGGTCTTCTCCACATGGAAAATTATCAGGGTGAGGGCGGCAAGTTTACTTTTGAAAAAGACGCGGATTCCGGCAATACGGATGCAATCCCCCAAGAACTACAGTAATTCGCTTTAATTTTTAAAAAAACTATTGCATATTTAATAAAATAATTATATGATTTACATAATAGGGCGTGGAGTATAATTAAAAGGAGGAAAAAACCTTGCTTGAAATTAAGAGTAACGACGTTGATGCAGCAGCGAAGATTCTTGTCATAGGGGTCGGCGGAGCCGGAAACAATGCTGTAAACAGAATGATAGAGGAGAAAATCACCGGTGTTGAATTCCTTGGGATCAATACGGATAAACAGGCGCTTCAGCTCTGTAAGTCTCCGAGACTGCTGCAGATCGGCGATAAGCTTACGCAGGGTCTCGGCGCGGGTGCAAAGCCGGAGATCGGCGAGAAGGCTGCTGAGGAGAGCATGGAAGATATCTCCAATGCAATGCGCGGCGCTCACATGGTGTTTGTTACTTGCGGGATGGGCGGCGGAACCGGAACCGGCGCGGCTCCCGTGATCGCTAAAATTGCAAAAGAACAGGGTGCGCTTACTGTCGGCGTCGTGACCAAACCGTTCCGTTTTGAAGCCAGAGCAAGAATGGTCAACGCGGAAGCCGGCATCGAGAAGTTGCGTCCCAATGTAGATACATTGATTGTGATTCCAAACGACAAGCTGTTGGAGATTGTGGACAGAAGAACAACGATGGCGGATGCACTGAAGAAGGCGGACGAGGTACTCCAGCAGGCAGTCAGGGGAATTACCGATCTGATCAATGTTCCCGCCCTGATCAATTTGGACTTTGCAGACGTCAAAACCGTCATGGAGAATAAAGGAATCGCACATATCGGAATCGGACAGGCAAAGGGTGATGATAAAGCCATTGAGGCGGTACGTCAGGCTGTGAATTCTCCGTTGCTTGAAACGACGATTGCCGGTGCGAGTCATGTGATTGTGAATATTTCCGGTGAGATTACGCTTTTGGATGCGGACGACGCCGTATCCTTTGTCAGAGATCTGACCGGTGATGATGTCAATTTGATTATGGGTGCAATGTGCGACAATTCCGAGCCGGATAGTTGTACCGTTACGGTAATTGCTACCGGCATCGATGAGAATGCGCCGAAGGCAATGCCCCCGATCAATGCACGCGGCAGCAATGCGCGCGGACCGATCGGAGCGAATCGAAGCGGGAATATGCTGAACCACATGCCGAGCGGGCCGCAGGGAATGCCGATGAATCCCGGTATGACCGGGACTATGCCGAACATGCCCGGCAATTCGCAACAGGGCGCTCCGATGGGGAATCCCTATCATCCGCAGAACATGGGTGGGAACTTCCCGATGAATCCCGGCATGAACCCCGGCATGACCGGCAATATGCCGAATCTCCAGGGGAATCCGCAGCAGGGCATGCCGGCGTCCAATATGGGGGTTGTAAGACCCCAGCAGGGTTCCATCAGACCCCAGTCACCGGTTGAGAGCAAGGTCGAGGTGAAATCACTCAAGATTCCAGATTTCCTTAAGAAATAATCAAAAGCCATCCGGTTCTCCGGATGGCTTTTTTACGAAACACGCGTGTGTCTGTTACGGAGGCAGGATGATCAATCAGGAAACGATTCTTTCATTTCATTATTATTCCTACGGCAAACCGTTTACCGGCAGTCTGAACGGAAAACGGTATCGCATCGTGAAGGAAGAAATCAAGTCCGATCCGGACGATGTGCCGGAAGGATCTTTGGATGTCGGGAAGCCCCCCAAAAAGATCGTTAAGAATTATTTCCGCGTTCATATCTGGCAGGAGCCCTTTTCTTTTGAAAAAACGGATTCCTCGCTTATGTTAACGGAAACTTTTCCGTTTTCGGAAGCCGGATTTGAAGCGGTTTTATCCTATTTAAACGAACATCTTGTAGAATCCTGAAGTTCAAAATACAAGTGGTTGACAATTTGGATTATGTCAACTATAATGATACACAGTGATACCAATCAGATACCGGAAGGGGGAAGACTATGAAGTGTCCGTTTTGTGGTCATGAGAATACGAGAGTGATCGATTCCAGACCTGCAGAGGATAATAATTCCATCAGAAGACGAAGAGTATGTGATGAATGCGATAAACGTTTTACCACCTATGAGAAGGTTGAGACGATTCCGATCATCATTATCAAAAAGGATAATAACAG
>CAZNCH010000091.1:0-7077 GCA_964571555.1 uncultured Lachnospiraceae bacterium
GCAGCAGGTCTTCTGATGTACGAATATCGCAGACAACATCACTGATCAGTTACATAACTTGACAAATCAAGGGGGCTCTGCTATCATTAAGCCAAATCGTAACAATTTCGTAATGATTTTTAATGAATTTGTAAAGGGTTTGAAATATGAGCAGAGGAATGCGCACCGGCGCAAGAATCGCGGTTTTTTTCATGACCGTCATTCTGATTGGCGCGGGCAGCATCACAGATGCACAGGCAAAAACAAAACGATTCGTTGCAACAGAGAAAGAACCGTTGATTAACGTGACCAGATCCACAACGGACGAGTCGGGTGCGGTGGTCGGAATCAGCGTGAAGTCGAGCGGCAATGTGGGTATGACCGTCAAGTCTGATGGCAGCGCAAAGACGACAAAGAGAACGGGTTCCGTTGCGGGAATCTCTTACGATAAACTGGTGATGGCAAATGTGGTCGAGGCTGTCAACGTCCGTGCAGAAGCGGATGAGAAGTCAGAACGGGTGGGGATGCTCTATGCCAATTGCGGCGGTGAGATTCAGGAGCAGAAGACCGGTTGGACAAAGATCAAGAGCGGTAAGCTTGTCGGATGGGTCAGAAATGATTATCTTGTTTTTGGACAAGTTGCAGCGGCAGAAGCGGATAAATCCGCTGCCAAGACGGCAACCTCCACAACAGAAACGCTTCGGGTGAGAAGAGAGCCAGGTGAGAGTGCGGAGATCATTGATCTTCTTGCAGAGGGCGATACGATAGAAGTGATCGATTCCGAGGGGGATTGGGTCAAAGTAGAATTCGCAGACGGCACGCAAGGCTATGTGTCGGGGAAGTATGTCACCATTTCCGTTGAGATCGGCAAAGGCGAGACCATGGAGCAGATCAACGCTCGTGAAGCCAAGGACAAGGTCAATGAGCAGAAGATTGCCGCAGATGTTGCGGCGGCTTCGCAGAAGCCTGCGGCGACCAACAACGGCGCGGTTCCCGCAGCAATTGATGATGTGCAGCTCCTCGCGGCGCTGATCCAGTGCGAGGCGGGTTCCGAGATTTACGAGGGACAGGTGGCGGTCGGCGCGGTGGTAATGAACAGACTGCGCAGCGGAAGATATGGAAACAGTTTGTATTCCGTGATCTATGCAAGGGGTCAGTTCTCTCCGGCAGGCAGCGGAAAAGTTGCCGAGGTGCTTGCGGCGGGACCGAAGGCTATTTGCATACAGGCGGCAACGGAAGCCCTTGCCGGCGTGACCTATGTCGGAAACGCAACCAGTTTCAGACCGGTCAGATCGGGAAGACAGGGTCAGATTTTAGGAAATCATGTTTTCTGGTAATCGGACGACATCATCGGCAATGAGAAATGAATGAAACAGAGGTCTCATGCATCCATGCAAGACCTCTGTTTTGTTTATTTCTATCATCACCTCGCACTTGCACGTTTTGTCTACATATATTATGATGTTGGGGTTAAAAGCAGTTTCATTATTTCCATGGCAAGAGCGAAAGCGAATCCGGAGGATCGACATGAGTTTAAAAGGACGTGATTTTCTCACACTGAAAGATTTTTCTAAGGATGAGATCAATGAGTTTTTAGATCTCGCTGCGGAATTAAAGGCGAAAAAGAAACAGGGGATCTGCGAGCAGAAATATCTCGGAAAAAATGTTGCCCTGATCTTCGAGAAAACCAGTACCAGAACCCGCTGTTCTTTTGAGGTGGCGGCACATGATATGGGCATGGGATCGACCTATCTGGATCCCAAGAGTTCCCAGATCGGCAAAAAGGAGAGCATTGCGGATACTGCAAGGGTGCTTGCCGGTATGTTCGACGGAATCGAGTACCGCGGTTACGGACAAGAGATCGTGGAAGAACTCGCCAAATACTCCAAGGTTCCCGTATGGAACGGCTTGACCAATGAGTATCACCCGACCCAGATGCTTGCGGATCTTTTGACAATTCGTGAATTTGTGGGAGATCCAACCGGAAAAAAACTCGTCTACATGGGAGACGCTCGCTATAACATGGGTAATTCCTATATGATTACCTGTGCGAAAATGGGAATGCATTTCGTGGCGGCAGCGCCGAAGAAATATTGGCCGGATATGAAATTGGTTTCGGAATGCAGGGAATATGCGAAAGAGAGCGGCGGAAGCATTAATTTCACCGAGAATGCGATGGAAGCCGCAAAGGATGCGGATATTGTATGCACGGACGTCTGGGTGTCCATGGGCGAACCGAATGAGATCTGGGAGGAGCGCATCCGCGATCTGACTCCGTATAAAGTGACCATGGATATTATGAACCATGCCGGAAAGGATGCGATTTTCCTGCATTGTCTTCCGTCTTTCCATGATCTGAAGACGGAGATCGGCGCCGAGATGGGGAAGCGCTTCGGAATTCAGGATATGGAAGTTACGGACGAGGTTTTCGAGAAATATGCAGAGCCGGTCTTTGCCGAGGCGGAGAACCGCATGCACACAATCAAGGCGGTTATGGCTGCAACGTTAGGATGATATGAGTAAGAACAGAAAAAGATTGAAAAACATAGAACAGAATCTTGTGAAGCAGGAGTTTTTCGTACTCGACCTGATCAATATGGTGCTCGGCACTGCAATTCTTGTATTTGCTGTCCTCGCGCTGCTCGGATACGGTGGCTTTCTGTTTCATGCCCTCGTATTTCTGATGGGCGGAATTTTAATGAGCATTAACTGCATTAAGAATCTAAAGAGAAAATCGCTGATCAGCGTTGCGTTCGGAATCTTTGCCATCGTCATGTTTGGGATTGCCGGTTTTCTTTTTCGGGCATTGCTTTCGGCATAGGGGATTACTATAAAACATAAGAGGGATGATATGAGAGAAAGCATGGTTCTCTGCGGCGCGAATGCCTATGAGAAAAAATACTATTTCAATCCGTTGTTTCAAGGAATGCCGGAATCCATTCAGGAAGAACTGCATATCATCAGTGTGCTGTTTACCGAGGATGTCGGCGGAATTTTCACGATCGAATTCGACGAGGAAGGCATTTTGCAGTTGAAGACGGATGCGGATGAGGGCGATCTGCTCTATGACGAAGTGTCGAGCGGACTGCTGATCAAAGAAATCCTGAAGAATAAGCAGGATTTGTTTGAATCGCTGCACCTGTATTATAAGGTTTTTATTTTGAAAGAGAACCCGGGCAATGTCTTAACGGACTGCGACTGCGAATAATGGAGAGAATGATGCTGCTGGCAATTGATGTAGGAAATACGAATATTACGATCGGATTGTTTCGAGGGGAGGAATTGGTAGAAACCTTCCGCATCATGTCCAAGGTGGAGCGTACTTCGGATGAATACGGCGTGATGCTTGCGGAACTGATCCAGAATCAGGGTGTCAGCATTGACGATGTGGAAGGCGTGATCCTTGCGACGGTGGTGCCGAACACGACACATGCAATCGTCAATGCGATCTTAAAATATGTGCATTGTGAACCGATTCTGGTGAGACCCGGAATCAAAACGGGCATTCGTATCGATACTCCGAATCCGAAGGAGATCGGCGCGGATCGGATCGTCGATGCGGTCGGCGCTTATGAGAAGTATGGCGGACCTGTGCTGGTGCTGGATTTTGGCACTGCAACCACCTATGACTATATTACGGAAGACGGAAGGTTCACGGTCGGTATCACAGCCCCCGGCATTCGTATTTCCGCCAAAGCTCTCTGGGAAGGCGGGGCAAAACTTCCCGAGATAGAGATCAGGAAGCCGGGGTCGATCCTTGCACAGGATACGATCACGAGTATGCAGGCGGGTCTCGTCTTCGGGCAGATCGGACAGACGGAATATATTATCAGGCAGGTGAAGAAGGAACTCGGTCTTTCGGAATTAAAGGTCGTTGCGACCGGCGGTCTCGGGAAAATGATCTCTGCCGAAACGGACAGCATCGATATCTATGACCCTGCGCTTACGCTTAACGGACTCAGGTTGATCTATGATAAGAATCGGAGGAATTGAACTGCAAAATCCCTGGCTGCTCGCTCCCATGGCGGGTGTCTGTGATAAGCCGTTCCGCGTGCTCTGCGCAGCGCAGGGCGCCGGACTTGTTTGTACGGAAATGGTCAGCGCCAAGGCGATCTATTATCAGAATAAGAATACGGAAGAACTGATGCAGATCGATGAGGGCGAGCATCCGGTGAGCCTGCAACTCTTTGGCAGAGATCCCGTGATCATGGCGGAAATGGCAAAGCGCATTGAAGAAAAGCCGTTCGATATTTTGGATATTAACATGGGTTGTCCCGTCCCCAAGGTGGTCAATAACGGTGAGGGCTCGGCGCTCATGAAGGAGCCGCTTCTTGTAGGTGAGATCGTGTCCGCAATTTCTGCTGCCATTCAGAAACCGGTTACTGTGAAAATCAGAGCCGGTTTTTCCGATGTTGCTAGGAATGCGCCGGAGATTGCACATATTATAGAAGAAAGCGGCGCGGCTGCGGTGACGGTGCACGGCAGAACGAGAGAGCAGTATTATTCCGGTCTGGCGGATCGGAACATTATCAGGGAAGTCAAAGCTGCTGTCAAGATTCCGGTCATCGGAAACGGTGACATTCATGATTTTGCCGAAGGCGAAGAAATGATGAAGGAAACCGGCTGCGATGCGGTTATGATTGGACGTGCGGCAAGGGGGAACCCATGGATCTTTCGGGAATGCAATGCAAGGGCACGGGGAGAGGCGTTCGCTTCGCCGACAAGGGAAGAGATTCGCGACATGATCCTTCTGCATGCTCAAATGCTGATTGCGTGCAAGGGAGAATATATCGGAATGCGGGAAATGCGTAAGCACGCCGCCTGGTACACGCAGGGCGTGAAAGGGGCTTCGAAATTCCGCGGTGCGTTAAACGAAATAGAATCTTTTGACCAACTGCGCGCACTTCTTGACAGTAAAATGATGAATGGTATATAATGCGTTTATTGTGTACGCGGAAGCGTATTTGAGCGGCGTAAACAGTGCTTTTGAACGAAGGCAAAGCGTAGTTGAAAACGTATATGGAAGGGTTGACGGAAATGGAAACGAAGAAAACGATTCTCACTTATAAAGGTCTGACAAAACTCGAAGATGAACTGCATGAGTTAAAGGAAGTCAGACGTAAGGAAGTTGCGCAGAAGATTAAGGAAGCAAGAGAGCAGGGCGATCTCTCCGAGAACGCGGAATATGACGCTGCAAAGAACGAGCAGAGAGACATTGAGGCAAGAATCGAAGAGATTGAGAATCTGCTGAAGGATGTCGAAGTGGTGGATGAAGAAGAGGTGGATCTCCAGACCATCAACATCGGGTGCAAGGTTACGGTTCGCGATATGGAGATGAAGCAGGATCTGGAATATAATATTGTCGGTTCTACGGAAGCGAACATACTGAAAGGCAAGATTTCGAATGAATCGCCTGTCGGCGCTGCGCTGATCGGCTCCAAGAGAGGGCAGACCGTGAAGGTGGAGACGCAGATGGGAGTACAGAAATATAAGGTTTTGGAGATTGAACGCTCCGTCAACTGACAGCAGGACAGAGGGAGGATGCTATGGCGAACGAAAATCGGAATGCCGAGAATCAACAGCAGGAAGTGGATCTGAATCAGATTCGTAGGAATAAGCGGGAGAAACTTGCCAATTTACAGGCGGAGGGCAAGGATCCTTTTCGGATTACGAAATACGATACAGATACACACTCGAAAGAGATTCAGGAGGATTTCGAGGGTTTTGAGGGCAAAAGCGTGAGTATTGCGGGACGTATTATGCTGAAACGTGTGATGGGTAAGGCGTCCTTTATCAATGTATCTGACTTAAAGGGAAATATTCAGGTTTATGTTGCAAGGGATTCCGTCGGCGACGAGCCCTATGCTGCGTTCAAAAAGTTCGATGTGGGCGATATTATCGGCGTGAAGGGCGAGGTCTTCCGGACGCAGAAGGGCGAGATCAGTGTCCACGCTTCGGAACTGGTTCTGCTCAGCAAAAACCTGCAGCCGCTGCCGGAGAAGTTCCACGGCTTGACGAATACGGATATTCGTTATCGTCAGAGATATGTGGATCTCATTATGAATGATGAGGTCAAGGAAACCTTTGTCAGACGCTCGAAGATCATTTCTGCGATTCGCAGATATTTGGACGGACAGGGCTTCATGGAGGTGGAGACGCCGATGCTGGTGTCCAATGCCGGCGGTGCTGCCGCGCGCCCGTTCATGACACATTTCAATGCGCTGGATGAGGATCTGAATCTTCGTATTTCTCTGGAATTGTATTTGAAGAGATTGATTGTCGGCGGATTGGAGAGAGTCTATGAGATCGGTCGCGTCTTCCGCAACGAAGGTCTGGATACCAGGCACAATCCGGAATTTACTCTGATGGAACTCTATCAGGCATATACGGATTACAACGGAATGATGGATCTGACGGAGAACATGTTCCGTTATGTGGCGCAGGAAGTGCTGGGCACAACCTCTTTCCGCTACGGCGAGATTGCGCTCGATTTCGGGAAACCGTTCGAACGGATCACGATGCTTGACGCCATTCGGAACTATGCGGATGTGGATTTCGAGAAGGATTATCCGGATACCGAATCCGCGAAGAAGCTTGCGGATGAGAGAGAAATCCATTACGAGTCCTACCACAAGTGGGGCGATATTGTGAATCTGTTCTTTGAAGAATATGTGGAAGAGAAGTTGATACAGCCGACATTTGTTATGGATCATCCGGTGGAAATCAGCCCGCTGACCAAGCGCAAGCCCGACAGACCGGAACTCGTTGAGCGTTTCGAACTCTTCATCAATACCTGGGAGATGTGTAACGCATATTCCGAATTGAACGATCCCATTGACCAGCGTGAACGTTTCGCGGCACAGGATGCTGCCGCGGCAGCAGGCGATGAGGAAGCGAACCATACCGATGAAGATTTCCTGAATGCGCTGGAGGTCGGCATGCCTCCGACCGGCGGCATCGGCTATGGCATTGACCGCCTGACCATGCTGCTCACGAACAGTCCGGCAATCCGGGATGTGCTGCTGTTCCCGACGTTAAAATCGCTATAATTTCGTCGCTCCTTGTCATTCCTTGTCACGCTTCGTCACACTACGGACA
>CAZNCH010000092.1:0-7052 GCA_964571555.1 uncultured Lachnospiraceae bacterium
CGGACGAGGTGCTGATGCTCGCCTATATGAACCGCGAAGCCTTCGATCAGACGGTGCGTACCGGCATCATGACCTATTATTCCAGATCGCGTTCGCAGCTCTGGATCAAGGGGGAGACAAGCGGTCATTTCCAATATGTACGAGGTCTTTTCTTAGATTGCGATCAGGATACGCTGCTGGCAAAAGTGCATCAGATCGGTGCCGCCTGTCATACAGGGAATCGATCCTGCTTCTATCGGGAACTGCTGCATACGGAATATGCCAAAACGAACCCGCTCAAGATCTTTGAGAGCGTTTATTCCGTGATTCGTGACCGAAGAGAACATCCCAAAGAGGGTTCCTATACAAATTATCTCTTTGACAAGGGCATGGATAAGATCCTGAAAAAATTAGGAGAAGAAGCTACCGAAATTGTCATTGCGGCGAAGAATCCGAATCACGAAGAAGTGAAATACGAGATGGCGGATTTCCTCTATCACATGATGGTGCTGATGGTGGAATGTGAACTGGATTGGGAGGATTTGACAGAGGAATTGGCGAATCGCTAATTGCATCAGGAAAATCATGAAAACGCTGGATTTTTTACTTCATGTCGGATATAATGAATTTACATAATATAAATTATTCGGGGTTCAGGAGGTTAATCATGAAGGGAATTTGGAAGAAAGTGATCAGTACCGCTGTTGTACTGGCATGTATGCTGGCATTTCTGACGCCAATCGAAGCGCAGGCAAAGACTATGCATACCGTCACCTACAAATACGGCGCCAAGACGGTTTCCGTTCCGGTAGAACACGGCGGAAATGCCATGATTCCGACAGATACGGCAATTCAGGGCTATACCTTCCGCGGCTGGGTCGGTTCGGCGATGAATGTCACCGAGGATCGGGTGATCAGCGGCGTTTATTCCGCCAATACACCTTATGCGTCCGGCAGCAATGCGGTATCGACGGTGAAGAAGATCAACGACAACAAGTCTGCGCCGTTTCTGCCCTGGTGGGACGGAACCAAGGGAGTGCCCGGCGTATCCTGCGTAGTGAGATGGTATAACGGCAGCAATAATGAGTTATGGAAGACACAGGTGGTTCCTTACGGTTACTCACTTCCCGATCCGGCAGATCCCTGTATTTCGGGATTGCAGTTCGTCGGTTGGGAAGGCGACTGGACGAATATTACCGAGGATCGGGCAATCAAGGCATGGTACTACATCACGCACAAGGTTGTTTTCTATGATCCGGTTGACAAGGAAATCTTCGATGTGCAGTATGTGAGAGTCGGAGAGGCGGCAAGGGCAACGAAGGCACCCTATCATCCGGGTTGGCGTTTTAATAAATATGATGTTTCTTTTGATAACGTCAGACAGGATATGGTAGTGACCGCTCTTTATGACAAGGATTAAAGCGGTTTCTTCCGGCAGGATGGGATTTCCCATCCTGCTTTTTTATTTGCTTTCTGTATTCCTTTCACTTATACTATATATGGTGTTTTTTGCGTTTCGATCAGACAGATATGGAGATTCTATGAAGAAACTTGCCCTTGACGATGAGATTCTCCTGCAAGTGGAGAAGCCGGCGCGCTATATCGGAATGGAGATCAATTCCGTTGTGAAAGAATTGCAGGAAATTGAGATCCGCTTTGCGATGTGCTTTCCGGATGTATATGAGATCGGCATGTCCCACCTCGGCATTCAGATCATCTATGAGCAGTTGAACCGAATGCCGGACGTCTGGTGCGAACGCGTCTATTCGCCGTGGCCCGATCTGCACGCGATTATGAAAGAACGATCGATTCCGCTGTTTGCGCTGGAATCGCAGGATCCGATCCGTGCGTTTGATTTTCTCGGCATTACGCTTCAATATGAGATGTGCTATACCAATGTCTGCCAGGTTCTGGATCTTTCCGGAATCCCGCTCTATGCCGGTGACCGGACGCAGACGGATCCGATTGTCATCGGCGGCGGACCCTGCACTTACAATCCGGAACCGATTGCGGATTTCTTTGATCTCTTCTATATCGGCGAAGCGGAAACGGGGTACGATGCGTTGTTTGATCTCTACCGTCGTGCGAAAACAGAAGGTTGGTCACGCGAAGACTTCCTGCATGAGGCAGGGAAACTGCCCGGGATTTATTGTCCGAGTCTCTATGAGGTATCCTATCACGAAGACGGTACGATCCGTGATTTTCACCCGAAATATGAGGATGTTCCTGCGCGAATCAGGAAAATGGTCGCGGTTGATTTGTCGGATGCCGTCTATCCGCAGCGACCGATCGTACCGTTCTTAAAGGTGACGCAGGATCGGGTCGTACTGGAGATTCAGAGAGGCTGTATCAGAGGCTGCAGGTTCTGTCAGGCGGGGATGATCTATCGTCCCGTCAGAGAACGCGACGTCGATCAACTGAAACAGCTGGCACTGGAGATGCTAAAGAGCAGCGGACAGGAAGAAATTTCCTTAAGTTCCTTAAGTTCCAGCGATTATTCGAAGTTGCCGGAACTTGTGAATTTCCTGATGGAACATGCGGAACGCAAGTTGCTGAATATTTCGCTGCCATCGCTTCGGATCGACGCATTTTCGCTTGCGGTCATGCAAAGGGTGCAGGATATCCGAAAGAGTTCGCTGACCTTCGCGCCGGAAGCGGGTTCGCAGAGATTGCGTAACGTGATCAACAAGGGTCTGACGGAGGAAGTGATTCTGAAAGGAGCAAGAGACGCCTTTCTCGGCGGCTGGACACGCGTGAAACTGTATTTCATGCTGGGTCTGCCGACGGAAACGGAAGATGATATGTATGCGATCGCACGGCTTTGCAACGAGATTGCGAAGTTATACTATGATCTGATTCCGAAAGAGGAGAGAAAGGGTCGCGTGCAGATCGTCGCTTCCACCTCTTTCTTTGTGCCCAAGCCGTTTACGCCGTTTCAGTGGGTGGCGATGGATACGGAGAAAGACTTCACCAGGAAGGCGCACTTTGTCAATGATGCAATGCATGAGCAGCTGAACGGGAGAAGCATCAAATATCAATGGCACGATTCCCATGTAAGCGTGCTGGAAGGGATGCTTGCAAGGGGAGATCGGAAGTTATCCTCCCTGCTGAAATATGTCTATGAGCATGGCGCGCTGTTTGACGCTTGGACGGAAATGTTTTCAGAGGAAATCTGGCGCGCAGGTTTTGCCGCCTGCGGGATTGATCCCGCTTTCTATGCGAACAGGGAGCGCAAGATCGAAGAAATCCTCCCCTGGGATTTCCTGGATGTCGGTGTGAGCAGACAATTCCTGGCCGCCGAATGGGAGAGAGCAAAGCAGGGAAAGGTGACGCCAAACTGCAGAATGCATTGCAGCGGCTGCGGCGCCGCCGTATTTGAAGGAGGCGTCTGTTATGAAAGTAAGGATTAGGTTCTCAAAGCAGGGACCGGTCAAATACATCGGACACCTTGATCTGATGCGGTTCTTCCAGAAGTTGATGCGCAGGGCACAGATTCCGATTGCTTACTCCAACGGAATGTCCAGACATCAGATTATGTCTTTTGCACTGCCGCTTGGCATCGGGGATGAGAGCCTTTCGGAATATGCGGATATCGAACTGACCGAGTCGGTCAACAGCACCGAGGCGCTTCGCCGCCTGAATGAGAACTCGGCGGAAGGAATTGAACTGCTTTCGTTCAGAGAATTGCCGGAGAAGGCTGCAAATGCGATGGCGTCCGTCTGGGCTGCGGACTATGACATTTCTTTTCGCAAGCCGCTCTGTCATGATTTGTCCGCTTCTTTTCACGCTTTTCTTGCATCGGATGTGATTATGACCTGCAAGAAGACCAAAAAAGGAGAACAGATGCTTGATTTGAAACCGTTGATTTTTGCGGCGAAAATTTCAATGGATCATATTTTGCTCAGGGTAAAATGCGGAAGTGTCGATCATGTAAAGCCGGAACTCGTGATGCAGGCGTTCTGTGAGTATTTGCAGTCTCCGTTCGACGCGTTCAACCTCCTTGTAAAGCGTGTCGATCTGCTGACACTTTCGGGAGAGGAACTGATTTCCCTGGATGACGTCGGAAAGGATATAGTATGATGCATCGCTGCGTGATCGTTAAATATCGCAACGGAATTCTGTTTTCCTATCAAGAGGATGACCGACCGCTGGAACTGCAGTTTTTCTCCGAGAACGCACTGCCGGTCGGCAGCATTATACTTGGCAGGATCGAGAAAATCTGCCCGAATATTTCCGCTTCTTTTGTAAATCTTGGCGGGGGAGCAAAAGGTTTTCTTCCTACAACCGACTATCGGGAAGGGGACTTGGTACCGGTACAGATGATCAGGAGCGGGAGCAGGCGAAAGGATCCCATGCTGTCTACGGATCTTTCTATCAGCGGCGTTACGTCCGTCGTCTATCCGGGCAAGCCGGAGATCAAGGTGAGCAGGAAGATGACCCCGGATCGCAGGTCTGAACTGCGATCCGGGTTTCAGGCGGAACTGTCCGATTTAGGTTGCGGAGTGATCTTGAGAACCAATGCCGCGGAATGTGATTTTGCGGAAACGGTTTCGGAGATCAGGCGGAATGCGGCGCGGCTGGAGAAGATACTTGCAACCGCTTCCATGCGGAAGCAGGCGGTTCTGTATCGTCCGCCCGAAGAATGGCTCTTAGCGCTTTCCAATCTCTACACGGATCAATTGGATGAGATCGTTACGGATGATCCCGGACTGTTTGATGCAATCGATGCGTTCTGTCGGGAGACAAAGGCATTTTCCGATGTCCGTCGGCGTTTCTATCAGGATCGGTTCGTTTCCCTGCTGCGGCTGTATTCTCTGGAGAGCAGATTACAGGAAGCGCTGCATCATACGGTTTGGCTCAAGAGCGGCGCCTTTATTGTGATCGAACCCACAGAAGCGCTTGTAGCGATCGATGTGAATTCGGGGAAGACGCAGTTGAAAAGGGAACGGGAAGAAACGCTTTTTGGTGTGAATCTGGAAGCGGCGGAAGAGATTGCAAGACAGTTAAGGCTCCGTAATCTTTCGGGTATCATTCTGATCGATTTCATCAATATGTCGGATTTAAGGCATCGAAGCGAATTGCTTTCCGCATTCAGGAAAGCATTAAAAAATGACCGGATCAAAACGCAGGTACATGGTATGACAAGCCTCGGACTTGTGGAAATGACGAGAATGAAGGGACGAAGTACACTTTATGAACAGGCAGGATCTATCGCCTATGATGCAGTTGTATCTGCAGACAAAAGACGAGTATAAGGATTGTATTCTATTCTACCGACTGGGCGATTTTTACGAGATGTTTTTTGAGGATGCGATTCTGGCGTCCAAAGAATTGGAACTCACGCTGACAGGGAAAAACTGCGGGCTTCCGGAACGTGCGCCGATGTGCGGCGTTCCGCATCATGCCGTCGAGACCTATTTGAACCGTCTGGTGCAGAACGGACATAAGGTTGCGATCTGCGAGCAGGTGGAGGATCCGAAACTGGCAAAGGGTCTGGTGAAGCGGGAAGTCGTCCGTATCGTAACGCCCGGCACCAATATTGATATGCTCTCCCTCGATGAGACCAGAAACAGTTATATCATGAGCGTCGTCTATTTGTCGGATCATTTCGGGATCAGCGTTGCCGACGTCACAACGGGGGAGTTTAAACTGACCGAAGTTTCCACCTTACGGAAACTGATCGATGAAATCTATAAATTCTGTCCGAAAGAGATTGTCTGCAATGAATCGTTTCTGGTGAGTGGCATCGATCCGGAAGACCTTAAATTCAAGCTGAATGTCTGTGTCTATCCGCTCGAATCCTATTATTTTGATGATGAGAACTGTGTACGCGTACTGAAAGATCATTTTCGTGTGGAGTCGCTTTCGGGCTTTGGCTTAAAGGATTATAACTGCGGCGTTATCGCTGCCGGAGGGCTCCTGCAATATCTTTTGGAGACGCAGAAGACGTCTCTTGCCCATCTCCGCGTGCCGAAACCCTATGAGATTTCGTCCTATATGGTTCTGGATTCTTCCTCGCGCAGGAATCTGGAACTGACGGAAACCCTGCGGGAGAAACAGAAGCGCGGTTCTCTGCTTTGGGTAATCGATAAGACCAAGACCGCGATGGGATCGAGGATGATCCGGAGTTTTCTGGAACAGCCCTTGATTGATAAGAAAATGATCACTGCGAGACTGAATGCGGTGGAAGCTCTGTTGAAGCATGCGGTGACAAGAGAAGAGATGCGGGAATATCTGGATGCGGTCTATGACCTGGAACGACTGATGACGAAGGTCAGTTACAAATCCGTTCATCCGCATGATATGATCGCGCTCAAACAGTCCATGGGGATGCTGCCGCACATCAGAGAGCTGCTGAAAGATCTGCCGAAATCGATCTACGGCGGCATCTATGATGCGTTGGATCCGCTCACGGATCTCTACGAGAGAATCGACGCTGCGATTGCCGATGAACCCGCGTTGACGCTGCGGGAAGGCGGAGTGATCAAAAGCGGTTTTCATGAGACGGTGGATCGGCTGCGTCAGTCCAAGACGGAAGGGAAAACCTGGCTTGCTTCGCTTGTGACCGAAACAAAGGAACGAACCGGAATCAAGAATCTTCGTGTCG
This sequence comes from uncultured Lachnospiraceae bacterium, assembly GCA_964571555.1. Taxonomy (GTDB): domain Bacteria; phylum Bacillota; class Clostridia; order Lachnospirales; family Lachnospiraceae; genus UBA2868. The sequence continues at coordinate 6,587 of CAZNCH010000092.1, forward strand.
GCTTCAATAAGGTATTCGGTTATTATTTTGAAGTGACGAATTCGTTTCGGGATCTGGTGCCGGAAGATTTTGTCAGAAAGCAGACCTTGACGGGGGCGGAACGCTATACGACGCCCCGTTTGAAAGAATTGGAAGATTCCATTCTGAATGCGGAGGAGAAGCTGTTTTCTCTGGAATATGATCTGTTCTGCGAACTGCGGGCCCATCTGGCGACACAGGTGGAGCGGATCCAGAAGACGGCGGAAATCATTGCGATGCTGGATGCTTATGGCAGCATGGCGCAGATCAGCGAACAGAATCATTATGTCAGACCGAAACTGAATGAAAAGGGGATCATTGAGATTCATGACGGACGTCATCCCGTGATTGAGAAAATGACAGGGCATGATCTCTTTGTTCCGAACGATACCTATTTGAATCAGGGTGAGAACCAGATTTCCATCATTACGGGACCGAATATGGCGGG
>CAZNCH010000093.1:0-6936 GCA_964571555.1 uncultured Lachnospiraceae bacterium
GCTCGTGACGGTTTCCATGTAGTCGTTTGCCGACATGCCCGCCGTTTTGTATGCGTTCGCCGCATACTGCTGGAGCTTCTGCGAGGAATCCTTGAACAGCGTATCGACACCGCCGACAAGCTGCTCATAATCCGCATAGGCAGAAATGACTTCCTTGCCGAGTTTTATCGCGGCTGCTCCGGCGGCCACCACGACCGCGCCCATTGCCGCGCCGACAGATTTCAGCACGGTCCCAAGCCCCTTGAATTTGCTCTCGGACTTTTCGGCGGCGTCCCCGGCGTCATCGATTTCATCGCCCATATCGTCCGCACTGTCGGTCACATCGTCCATTTCGCGGTTCATGTCCTCAAGTGCGTCCTCGGCTCTTCCGTAGTTGGAATTAGCCTCTTCCAGAGCGGCGTTATTGTCGCTAAGTTCCCGCTCCATATCGTTGAGAGCGGCCTCTGCGTTATTCAGTTGAATCTGCCAGCTCTGCGTCCTGCGGTCTGTCTCCCCAAAGGAATCTGACGCATTCTGGAGAGCGGAACGCAGCGTCTCGATTTTCTGTCTCTGTGCTTCGATTTCCTTATTCAGCACATTGTTCCGCGCGGAAAGAGCCTGCACGGATTTGTCGTTTTTGTCGAACTGCGAGGATACCAGCTTCATTTCCGAGCCGAGTACCTTGAACGACTGGTTGATATCGGCGAGAGCCTTCTTAAATTCCTTCTCGCCCTCCACGCCGATCTTCAGACCGAAATTGTCAGCCATGCGTCTTTACCTCCTTCCCGTCAGATTCCGTATGGGATAACATCGTCAATCGTGAGATTCTGTTTCGGCTTCGAGATGCCGTTGTACTGCTTATGGCATTCCCACAAATCCATAAACAGACCGAACGGCATCAGCCAGAACTCATCCTGCGTAAGATGAAGCTGACCGATGCCGTAATATAAAAGCCGGGTAAATAACTCCTCGTCACTTACCCGACTTGCGCGTTTTTTGGATCAGGCTCACTTTCCACGTTCCGCTTTGTACCTCGATACATCGCTTCCATGATGGCGTCCTTGTAGTCCGTCAGTTCCATCGGCGAGGTGAGAAGCTCAACCTCCTCCGCAGTCAGTTCCGGCTTTTTCTCATCCGGATGCTTGAGGTTGTGCACAAGAATGGTCTGGTTGCAGAGCAGCGTAATGAGCCACACAATTTCATCGAGCGCCATCTCGAAGTTCTCGGATTTCATCAGCTTATCGCCCAGGTTCTCCAGACCGCCGTAGCGTCCTGCGATTTCCTTTGTCGCTTTTGTGGTGAGGAGCATTTCGTACTCCTGACCGCCGATTTTTACAAATGCGCTTCTTTCATCCATGATGCATTACCTCCTTAACCCTGTCCTTCATAGGAAGGTTCATAGACACTCGTGTACCAGCCGGTGATCGTCTCTGCGGTCACGCCCGTATCGTCCTCGGACACCTCCGCTTTCCACGGATGCTTGCCGAGAGCGTCCACCTTGTTTCTGCGGTAAACCGTACCCTCAATGGTAGGCGTAGAGAACTCGATGCTTTCTCCCTTGGTGGTAAGGTTCGTGGCGGGAATGCCGAAGATTACGCGGTAGAGCCAGAAATAGCGGTACTTGCCGTTCGCCTTTTTCGCACGGAAACCGATAGCTACGGGATCGCCGCCGTCCTCGGATGCGGAAACAAGCACTCCGTTCTCATCAACGACAGACCCGGTAAGGTCTGCCGCCACAGCAAGACCGATATTGTCCACACCGAGGGAGAGCGTCCCGCTCTGGAACTCTTTCACGACCTCCGCCGCGCCGTCATCCGCATAGAGTGTAGCCTCCGCAAGTTCCACGGAAAGTTCCGCAGTCATTGCTTTGGCAAGGGACACGGGAGTCGCATAGGTTTCGTTGCCGTTTGTATCCTCCGTGATCTTGGAGTAGTAAAGTTTATCAAGACCGATTGTAGCCATATTGTTCAATCCTCCGTTTCATAAAGTTTCGCCACGTCAATGGCGTAGTGGTGGAAGCCGGTATCGTCCTCGTGTCCGATGTACCGCCTGTCCGTGACCGTAAAATCAGCGGCAAGGAGCGCATTGCAAAGCTGCTTCTTACGCTGCATATAATTTCCCTTGGAGAACAGGGAGAGCCGCGCCTCCTGCGTCTCATATCCGGGAGCATTGTCCGCATGAAGTTCATAGGTGTCTGCCAGCGGAGTCACCACGACATATTCATCCGGCGGCTCATCGGAAAACACGCCTGTCTCCACGGAAAGACCGCAGTCCGTGACCGCAGCCTTGATTTCAGATAACAGGCTCATATGCCGTTCACCTCCGATTCCAGTTTTGCCTTCATCGCATCAATGCAAGCCTTCCTCGATGCCGATTTCGCAGGCTTCAAAAACGGCTTTGCAGGCTGTCCGCTTTTGCCGTATTCGAGAACGGTCGCTATCTTGGCATTGCTATCGCCGTCAGACCTCGGTTCGGCAAAGCCGACCTTCACATTGAAATCGCCGTTTCTGTCCTGCAGGGCAGGTGATGTTCCGAGAGCGGACAAAAGCTGACCCGTGGAACGTGACGGCTCCTTCGTACCTGTCCCGATAACGGATGATAGGTTGGAACGCACCCTGTTTTCCACGACTTCAGCACCCGCCTCCAGAACCTTTGGAATGATGGTGTCAGTTTTGTCCGCAAGCCTGGAAACCTTCATAAGAAACTCCTCCGGCATTTTCCATGTCGCTTTAGCCACTCTTTTTCACCTCCGTCCCCAGCACCTCAAGGTACATACCTCTGCCTTTCACATTCTCCACGGAAGTGATCTCAAAGGTATGCCCGCTGCAGAGTATCTTCATTTCCGTGGTGACCGTAACGCCGGGTATCACGCGAAAACGGAAAAGGTCGGTGGCGGTCGAGTAGGTGGCCATATTTGCCCATTTCTCGCTGCCGTGCCGACCTTCCCGGTAAGCGCGTACCTCCGCAACGGTCACATCCGTTTCCGTCTTAAAGCCCTCATCGTCCTGCGTGAACTGCTTTTCCACGATAGAGATAAAGGTATTCATCTTTCCGAAGCTCATAGTCACACCTTCCAATCCCGGTCGAGCCGAAGAAGGAGGTTGACCGTGTTCCATACTTGCTGCGCCGCATTCGTGTTGTCAGCGAAGAAACCGCCCGTGGAGCCGTCCCTCGACTCATAGAAGTGGCTTGCCAGCATGATGACCGCCTGTTCCGTGGTCGCAGGCATGGCGTTCTCCGAGTAGTAACCCTCCGCAATGTGCTGATAGCTTTCCGCATAGGAAACGGCGGCAGTAATGTAGCCTTCCAGCAGTTCATCATCCGCCGAATGCGTAAGAATCAGATTTGCTTTTACTTTCTCAAGCAGAGTATCCATCACCGCCGCCTCCTTTCCCTTAAGCCGTCTTCATCTTCAGAAGCTGGATGCCCTCCGGCAGGATGACCTTGCCGTCCACACGCTCTGTAGCCACATAGCCGATCTGACCGTTGGTAGCGTAAAGTTCGTTGAGTCTCTGCACGGTACGCCCTGCGCGATCACCGATCCAGTAGTTCTTGAAATCGCCGAACGCCACGGTAAGCGCACCCGCCGCCATAGTCGGAACATAAGGCGAGGTGTAAAGGTCGTAGCCGAGCAGTCTGTCGGGCTGACCCGCCTGGAGCGAAGGCTGCCACAGGTATGCGCCGTTCTGATCCTTCAGCTTGCGGATGGCGGAGATGGTCGCATCGTTCATGAGGAACTTTGCGTTCCTGCGGTACGGGGACTTCAGCGCATACACAAGGCTGATAAGTTCGTCCGCAGTGATGGCGTTGTTCGCCGCTGCCGTAACGCCGACCGTGCCGCCGCTTGCGGTAAAGATACCCGTAGGCTGGTTGGTGCCGGTACCCACGCAGAACGCCTCCTCCTCGGCAATGCCGAAGGCTCTGGCAAATTCCTTCATGAGGTAGTCCTCGATGTCGAATGCGGAATCCTGCAGAAGCTCCACGCTCACACGGCAAAGGTCAGTCAGCTTGAAAGCATCGATCTGCTTCTGACCGAAGGTCGGATTGCTTTCGGTGTACGCGGCGTTCTCCGCAGTCCACTGTGCGGTAGAGTGTCCCGTGGCAACGGGAATCTTGCGTTCATGCTGTGTGGTGATGACCTTGGCAAGGGAACGGATCACGTTCTCCTCCTCAAGAGCGGTCACGATGTCGCGCTCGAAATCCTCCGGCACGAGGTAGCCGCCGTCAGCGTCCGTACCCTCGGACAGCACATTGTGAACGAGTATTTTGCCGCGAAGATGGCGGTCAAAATCCTCCTTGTAGGCATCGGATGCTCTGCCGACCTTGTCAGGTTTGATGGACGCAGCCCTTTCGGGAGCCTCGGTGATCGGCTGGTTCACGGGCTTGCTCAGTTCCGCTTCGATGGCGTCCCTGCGCTCCATGCGCTTGATCTCGTTGGTGAGACTGTCCAGGTCATGCTCCATCTTGGAGTAGGTGGCGTCATCCTCTGCGGAAAGGACGCCCATGTCGTTTCTGTGGGTATCGAGGAATCCTTCCATCGTGTTCCACAGCTTGGCTCTCTTGTTTCTCATCTCTGTAATAGTCATGGTAAAATCCTCCTTGCTTAAAGCAGTTTTTTGTAAAGAGACGCCCTCAGTTCATCGACCGGGCGTCCTTCGGGTTTCTTCTCCGGCTTGACCTTCGCCTTGCCGGAAATCTTATTGATGAGGGAGCGTTCCACCGCTGACGCGGCGAATTCGTAACCCTCGGCTGTCGCTGCGGATTCGCGCTTTTCATCCGTTAAGATACCGTCCGCAAATCCAAGTTCGATGGCTTTCTTGGCGTTCATCCAGGTGGTATCGTCCATCATGTGCGAGAGTTGCGTATGCGTAAGCCCCGTCTTGATCTCGTAAGCGTTGATGATGCTTTCCTTGACTTCGGAGAGCATATCGATTGCCTTTTCCATGTCCGCATGATCGCCGAACGCCATCGTTGCCGGGTTATGGATCATCATCAGAGCGGTAGGAGCCATCAGCACCTTCGTACCCGCCATAGCGACCACCGATGCCGCAGACGCCGCGATGCCGTCCACTTTTACGGTCACATCGCCCTTGTAGTCCATCAGCATGGTGTAAATCTGACTGGCTGCGATGCAGTCCCCGCCGGGCGAGTTGATCCAGATGGTGATGGGACCGCTGCCCGCGAAAAGCTCCTCCTTGAACATTGCCGGAGTGATGTCATCGTCAAACCAGCTTTCCTCGGCTATCGTGCCGTACAGTTCAAGGATCCGCTCTGCGGACGGTTCTTCGTCCGTCTGATTTTTCCAATTCCAGAACTTCCTGTTCTTCATCGGATTCGTCCTCCTTTCCGTTGTTTTCTGTATCTGCAAAAGCGCCCGCCTGTGACAGCGGGAGCATATTGCCGTTTACGAGGTAGAGATCGCCGCCGCCCTCTGTCGGGATGCGGTCGAGGTTCTCCAGTTCACGGATGTCGTTTGCGCTCATCCATCCGTTCTGCCTTGCCGTGGCGTACCCGTTCATGCGGCTGGCGTAGTCTCCACGGAGCAGACCTTCCACATTGAATTTCACGAAGTAGGTCTTTTTCTCATCGGGAGCAAGGAGCGTCCTCTGTATCGACTGCTCCCATCTGACCACCCAGGGATCGAGCGTGTACTTCACGAACTCAAGGCTCTGTTGCTCGATGTTGGAGAAGCTGCTCTTTTCCAGATCGCCCACCATGTGCGGAGGCACCCGGAAAATCCTCGCTATTTCGTTTATCTGGAACTTGCGCGTTTCGAGGAACTGCGCCTGCTCCGGCGATATGGAAATAGGCGTGTATTTCATGCCTTCTTCCAGCACCGCTATCTTGTTGCTGTTCGCCGAGCCGCCGAAGGTCTGCTGCCAGCTTTCCCTTACGCGGGACGGGTCCTTTATCGTGCCGGGATGCTCCAACACGCCGCTCGGAGCCGCGCCGTTTGCGAAGAATTTGCTGCCGTACTCCTCGGTCGCTATCGCAAGCCCTATGGCGTTCTTCGCCATCGCAATCGGCGAGTAGCCCACCAGCCCGTCAAAGCCCAGCCCCGGAATATGCAGCACATCGGACGGACGGAGGATCACCGAATCGCCCTTCATGGTGTGCGCTTCATCGGATGAACGCTGGTACTGGTAATAAAGCTGTCCGTTCGCATCGCGGTTGACGGTCATCTTGTTCGGCATCAGCGGATACAGAGCTACGACCTGCCCCTTGCCGTTCCTGATGATCTGCGCATAGGCGTTGCCCCATAACAAAAGATGAGTCATCAGCGTTTCCCTGAACACGAATGAACTCATCTCCGGATTAGGCTCGTCATGGAGCAGAAGGTATAACGGATGGTCGATGGCTTTCTCCTTACCGCCGTCCTCCTTGTAGCGGTACATATGGAGCGGCAGTCCCGCGATGGCTTCAGACAGGATACGCACACAGGCGTAAACCGCTGTCATCTGCATCGCGCTCCGCTCGGTCACCAGCTTGCCGGAGGAAGAACCGCCCAGGTAGAAGGCATAACTGCTGCCCGGCGTCCTGTTCTCAGGCTTGTCCCTCGATTTGAACAGTCCCGAAAATATACTCATTTCTCATCACGCTCCTTCCTCAAAACACCAGAAGCCCTCTGGTGTCGTATACGCTTTCGCCCGTGTCGTTCCCACAGCGGATGGCACGGTCAAGCCCCATGATGGTCGCAATCGCGCCATCAATCTTTTCTGTAGATTTTTCCTTGTCCGCCTTGATGTTCCCGGCGGGATCGGTACGGATATAGATGTTGTCCATCATCCAGCGCAGGACGGGATGACCGCCGTGCGCAATTTTCTCCTCCAAGGTCAGCTTCATCAGTTCCTTGGTCGGCGGGGACATATCCTTGAAGCCCTGTCCGAACGGAACGACCGTGAAGCCCATGCCCTCAAGGTTCTGCACCATCTGTATCGCACCCCATCGGTCGAAGGC
>CAZNCH010000094.1:0-6761 GCA_964571555.1 uncultured Lachnospiraceae bacterium
AGGAATATTACAAGGGCGGCTGTGACTTGTATCCGGACAGTTGGAAGAAATTCCTGCGCGCCGTCAACGTACTCAAATTGCCCGATATCAAATAGCGCACCGGAAACGGGAGTTAGGTTTTGCTGAAAATCATATTCTTGCTCTTATATCTTACCGTCACCGCGATTCATTTGTACGGATCCGCCATGCGGAATCAGAAACTCAGAAACGCAACCAAGCCGTTTCTGATGATTTTCCTGGGGTTGTTCTACGGTTTCAGCGGAGTGAAGCCGGATCCGCTCGTTATGGCGTTGATCGTGACGAGCTGGCTTGGCGACGTACTTCTGATGCTGCGCGGGATGAAGTGGTTCACGACGGGCGGCTTGAGTTTCCTTGCAACCCATGTTCTCTTAGTCATTTTATATCTTCGAAATATCAGCTGGGGTCCGATGACCTATATCGTTGTCGGTCTCTATCTCATCATCGGCAGCGGCATCCTGCTTTCGGAACGGGCAAGTCTCAAACGCTATCTGCCCAAGGGGAATCTCATTCTGATCCTCACCTATCTTGGCTGCAATATCACAATGAATCTCTTCGCTGCCATGCAGGCAGTGTCCAATCTGAATCGGGGAAGCGGTCTGATCCTTTTGGGATCGTTGCTGTTTCTGGCTTCGGATACGCTGCTGTTTCTGGTCAGATTCGATAAGAAGCAGCCTTTCTACGGGCAGCATTTCAATGTTATGCTGACCTATTCTCTGGCAAAACTTATGATTGTGCTGGGCTTTATCTTCGCATAGACAGTACGGGGTTCAAAGCGTTCTGGCATACTGCGAAAGCGTTCGGATGACCTCGGTTCGGCTCGAGATGGCGCGCTTTGCAAGCATATCGAAGAAATCCGCAAAAGAACGCAGCAGAGAGGGCTCGTTGAATACAACGGAGATAAACGGCGACTGCTTGCGGATGACAGCGGCAAAATCTTTCTCCGCCAGAATCTGAATCTTCTCAAAGGGCATTTCCGGCAGAAGATAAACGCGGTAATTATGATTTTCACGCAGGCGTTTTATCATTGAGGTAAGATGCTCCCTGTATTTCTGCGGGGTGTAATAAAGCGTTCGATCCGAAATCTCTTCAATGTTCAGCGTGATTTCGCCGCGCCGCAGTTCTTCCGCTCCCGGAAGCGAAATAAAACCGCGAATGATGTGGTGTTCGGAGATTTTTGCATATTGCGTCCGGATGGCGGCCGCTCGTTTCAGAAAACGTTTCCTTTCTTCTCCCTTGATCCCGTTTCGATCCAGGATGCTTCAAGCAGGTCTTCCGGCATGGTCACCGCGGAAAAGCACGAGGAGAGTCTGGCGAAGCCGGTCATCGTTTTGGTGCGCCCCGTCATTGCCGCAGGAAGTCTTCCCGATCCACATAGAATCGCGCCGGAAAATCGCTCTGCGCCAGCAGACCGTCAAATTCCCTGCGCAGGGAGGACAATTCGGTTCTGTCCGTAATATAACGATAATTTCCTTCCGCTTCGCAGCCTCTGAAATGACAGGCGTTGATGCAGGCTTTGTTCGGCGACAGAAAGAGGGTGTGCGCAAATCGCGTCTCGCCTTCGGTATGGCAGATATACGGGATGATCATGCCGGACAGATAGAGCGGAAGCCAGTTGACAACGGCGCTGACCATTTCGTCACTGTTGCGGTTCACGTTGTGAATGATCGTGATGCGCACCCGTTTTCTGACGCAGTCGAACATCAGAGCCGACCAGACTTTCAAAAAGGCGGGATCTCCGACCAGCCACTGCATGTCCTGATCCGAATAGAGATACAATTCCCTGGCGCTTCCGTTTACGGTTTCATTTAAGAATCGGACAACCGCCGTTCTGAGTCCGTCGATTCCATGATAGGTCGATTTATGTTCATAAGAAACCCATTTGGCGGTCTCGTGAATTCGCGGCAGTTTTGCTCCGGCGACCGGTGTGAAGCGGTCAAGGCTGTCGAGCAGTTTGTCGAGAGTCTCTGTTTCTCTGGAGGCGGAGAAGTCGCATAACCATTTCGAGAACAGAGTGCGCAGCATCTCCGGATCCGACCGAGGCTCCGGCTCGATTTCCATTAACGCCGCCAATTCGTTTTCTTTCTTCTGCATTGTGATGTGAAGGAGCAGTTCGTTACAGATGCTCATGATGAGGGCGACATTTGCCTTCGGGGAGCGGACGCCGTTTCGGAAACGGCTGATATAGGAAGGGTCGGTGTTTACGGCTCTTGCCAGTCGAATATTCGAAAGATCGAGCAGTTCCATGACCGCATTCATTTTCCAACTGAAATTACTGAAGGGGATGATTTGTCCGATCGCGTTTGCATCGGAAAGATCCCGATCGTCAAACAGCCAGCGGAACAGCGCGAAGCGGATGGCTTCCGGCGCGGCGCTGACATCGACGTCGATGAAGGAGCAAAGGATTGCCAGTTCGTTGCGGTCGCGGGCAAACAGATAGATGCCATTTAAGAGTTTATGTACCGTCGGTCCCGTTGTCTTCGGAACTCTGGTGCCGGCGACCAGCCTGCTGATTCCGGAAGGCGAACAGCCGGCATAGCGTGCAATTTCCGCACTGGTGGCACCCAACAGATAGAATAACTCTCTTAATTTGTGATTGAGCATAGAATCCCCCGTCCGATCGATATTCTAATCTTGAGGATAGCAGAAGGGGCGGGGGAATGCAAGATACGGAGTGACCGGCAAGGCGCGGTGCAAGGAAAAGATAGTCAACTTTTGAAAAATGTAGTATAATAACCATAACGATTTGCACCATAGAGAAATGAAAAGGAGAGAACGCATGCTTGCTACACTGATTCCTTTTTTTGATAAAGATTTGCGGGTATTCGCATATTCCCTGTTCTCGCAGAAGGAGGATCTGCTCCTGAATCCGGGCATGCAGGGGTTTCGGCGGCACGACGGCGCGGGTACGGTAAACGGTCTGGATCTGATCAACGACATGGGGATCGATACGCTCGCCAATGAGGTGGATGTTTTCGTGCCGGTCGGCAATATCGCGGTGTTTTCGCCGGATGTTCTGGATGCGGCGCGGGCGTTGAAGAAGCGGATCATTCTGCTCTTTAATCACGAGATCAAACCGGAAGAGGCTTATCTGGAAAGGCTGAAGGAACTGCATGGCGCCGGAATCCGGATGGCGATCCGTAAATTGCAGGTTTCCGAGTTTGAGCCCTATCGTCCGATTCTCAAATTGATGGACTATATTCTGCTCGACTGCAAAAAGATCGACGTCACCAAAGCGAAACTGTATTTCGGTCAGGTCTATCCGAACATTCGTCTTTTAGTCGGCAATGTGGCTACCATGGAGAAGTTCGATTCCCTCAAGGATGATGCGGCTTATGTCGCATTCGAGGGAGAGTTCTACCGTTATCCGGTCACCAAGGGAGAATCTGCGGTTTCCCCGTTGAAAGCGAACTATTTGCAGCTGTTGCAGATGGTCAACGATCCGGATTTTGATCTGACCAGAGCTGCAGACGTCATCGGAAGAGATACCGCGCTGGTGCTCCAACTGTTGAAGATGGTCAACCGTATGACGGTGAACAACGGAATCACCACGATCCGACATGCGGCAGCCATGCTGGGACAGAAGGAATTGAAACGCTGGATCAACACGGCGGTGACGAAGCAGTTGTGCTCCGACAAGCCGAATGAGATCACGAGATTATCTCTGCTGCGGGCGAAGTTTGCGGAAGAACTGGCACCGCTGTTCGATCTCAAACTGAAATCTTCGGAACTGTTTCTGATGGGCTTATTCTCGGTGCTGGATCAGATCCTGAACCTGCCGATGGCGGAAGCGCTGGATAAGATCAATGTTTCGAAGGATATCACGGATGCGCTGGTTGCCGGAGAGGGACCGCTGTCGCCGGTTTATGAACTGATCAGAGAATATGAGAACGCAAACTGGCAGGAAGTGTCCAGAAGAATGATTGTTGCGAACAAGAACGCCAACGATGTTTATGATGCGTACATCAAGGCGATCTGCTGGTACAGAGACGTGTTCTTCGCATAGCGATTCGCCGTATCAAGGGAATCCAAAAGCGGTTGTTCCTGAGCTGCCCGTAAGGACAGCTCTTGATCTGTTTTAGGGTCGGCGCAGTGCCGACAGGAATAAGAAAAGGATAAGTGAAATGAAAAGAGTATTATTGTTCTATCCGCCCGGAGAATTGTTCCAGCGGGGGGAAGATCGCTGCCAACAGAATGTTGACGATGCATCCGCGGAAGCAATGCGCGCCTGCAATGACTTGGGCTACGGTGCAGCCATCCTGCTGCAAAAGGGTTATGAGGTGAAGTTGCGGGATTATCAGACCGAGCACGCGAGTTTGGATGCGCTCTATGCGGACATGGAGACGTTTCGACCCGACCTCATCATGATGAGCATTACCAATACAACGATTTTCAACGATTTGAAACTGATCCGTGCATTGAAAGAGAAGTACCGTCCGGTGGTGGTATTGAAGGGCGCGTTGTTCTATGCGCCCGAGCAGGAGATGCTCGACCTCCTGGATTTGAGTCCTGTCGATTATCTGATCGGGGGCGAGGTGGACTTTTCGATCGGTGAGGTGGCGGATTATGCTTTAAAAGGCGAGGGCAATGTCGACGACATTCTCTCGATCCTCTATCGGCAGGAAGACGGCAGTTTTGCTCGCACGGAGTTTCATGTCTTCTGCGAAGATCTGGATTCCAGACCCTTTCCGGCAAGGCAGTTGATGAACAATGCCCTGTATTTGCGACCGGATACGGAAGAGCCGATGGCGACGATCCAGACCGGACGCGGCTGTCCGTCGAACTGCGTCTTCTGCCTGACGCCGATCATTTCGGGGAAGCGCGTCAGAATGCGGAGTCCGCAGAATGTCATGGACGAACTGACGGAATGCTACCATGTGCACGGAATCCGTAATTTCTTCTTTAAGGCGGATACCTTTACGATCGACCCCAAGTGGGTGAAGGAAATGTGCGACCTCATCATCCAATCCCCGCTGCACGGGAAGATTGCCTTTACGGCGAATTCCCGGGTGCGTCCGCTGTCGAAGGAAACGCTGCAGCTAATGAAGGATGCGGGCTGCTTTATGGTGGCGTTCGGTTTCGAATCCGGTTCCGATGAGATGCTCCGCATTCTGAAAAAGGGAGCGACGGTGGAGCAGAATTTGCAGGCGGCGAAGTGGTGTCATGAGATTCATCTTCCGTTCTGGGGCTTCTTCATCATCGGCTTCCCGTGGGAGAAGAAGGAGCACATTCTGGCGACGAAGCGGCTCATCATGAAAGCGAACCCCGATTTCATCGAAGTGAAAATGGCGCTCCCGTTCTACGGGACGGAACTATACAATGCGGCGAAGGAGTTCGGGATTCTTGCGGAATCGCCCCTCGGATCTGATTTCTTCCATTCGGCGATGAGCGGAACGAAATATTTGAGCCAGCGGGAAGTGGAGAAGCTTCGGAAGAACATACTCCTGTCTTTCTATCTGCGGCCTTCCTATATTTTCAAGAAGATGGGCGAGTGCGTGAAGCATCCGTCGGTTTTTAAGAACTACGTGAAGTACGGCTTCAAGATGGTGGGCAATCTGCTGAAGCAATGATTTGCACACAAATCATTGCGAGCAAGCATAGATACGGGAAATTGGCAACATGATTCTACAGGTTTCCAATGGCAGGGTTGAATTCGCGGGAGAGGAACTTTTCTCGCGGGTCGACTTCGTCATTAAGAATAAAAATGAGAAAATCGCGGTCGTTGGTCGAAACGGGTGCGGCAAGACCACGCTCCTCAAGGTGCTTGGCGGCGAAATCGAGATGACGCAGCACGAGAGTGATGCGCCTTCTCTGATTTCCAAGACCGGAAATCCTTCCATCGGATATTTAAAGCAGATTTCGTTCTCCGACGAAGAACTGACGCTGGATGAAGAAATCCGCAAGGTGTTCGCGCGCGTGCTTGCCATGAAGAAGCGTCTGGACACGCTGGTGCGGGAAATGTCCGAGCCGGTTGCAGACGAAGCGGCGCATGCTGCGCTGATCGAGGAATATACGACGCTGCAGGAGACGTTTCAGGACATCGGCGGCTACTATTACGAAAAAGAATATGACGCCATGCTGCGGAGTTTCGGGTTTACGCAGGAAGATAAGAACAAGCGGCTTTCCGCATTCTCCGGCGGACAGCGGACGAAACTTGCCTTTATCAAATTGCTGCTCTCCAAGCCCGAAATACTTCTGCTCGACGAACCGACGAACCATCTGGATATCACTGCGATCGAGTGGTTGGAAGGGTTCTTGCAGAACTATCCTTATGCGCTTGTCGTCGTGAGTCATGATCGCATGTTTTTGGATCGGATCGTGAGTACGGTGTATGAGATCGAGCATGGAACGGCAAAGCGCTATTCCGGCAACTACACGGATTTCATGCGGCAGAAGCGGGAGAATTATGAGAAGCAGAAAAAGGATTATCAGCGGCAGCAGGCGGAGATCAAACGGCTGACGGAGCTGGCGGAGAAGATGAAACATCATCCGACCAAGGTGTCGATGGCGCATTCGAAGGAGAAGGCGGTTGCGCACATGGTGCGGATCGAAGCGCCGGACGAATACGATAACCGCGCCTTTCATGCTGCTTTCATCCCAAAGTGTGAACCCGGCAGAGACATTTTGTCCGTTCGGAATCTGGTGATCGGTTATTCCGCCGACCATCCGCTCTGTTCCGTCTCCTTTGAGGTCAAACGCGGCGACAGGCTGGGGATCATCGGCGGGAACGGTCTCGGGAAGTC
>CAZNCH010000095.1:0-6750 GCA_964571555.1 uncultured Lachnospiraceae bacterium
GCGGTCGGCGAACGGCTGAAGATTTCCTACAACGGAAGCAGGATCTACTGCTATCCCGATCTTTCCGCCGGCGCAGCGAAATATCCGGATGATGCTGACGATGGCAAGACGCTGCTTCGCTATGTGGATATGGCGCTCCTGCGCGCAACGAAACAGGGGCACGGATCCGTTTGCATCTTCAATCATGAAATGCAGGAGCAGATATTCCGTGAATCCGCGATCGAGGGCGTAATCAAGGATTGTCTCGACAATGATTATTTCTATCTCGTCTATCAGCCCCAGTATGATATTCAGAGTCATGCGCTGCGCGGCTTCGAGACGCTGATTCGGATTAAGGCACCGGGGGATACGTCGATCAGCACCGGTGAAATGATACAGATCGCCGAGCGGTCGGATCTGATCCTTAAGATTGACGAATATGTGCTGCGGCGGGCGATGCGTGAATTCGCACATCAGTTGAAGCGGGAACATCAGGATTTGACCATGTCGGTCAACATATCCGCCAACAGTATGGCAAGGGAAGATTTCGCCGAACGTGTGAGACAGACGCTGGAGCAGACCGGCTTTCCCGCAGGCAATCTGGAACTTGAAATTACGGAATATTCTTTCGCGGAATCCGAAGACCATACGGTGCAGAACATAGAAGCGCTGAAACGGATGGGAGTGAAAATCGCACTCGACGATTTCGGCACGGGCTATACTTCGCTTTCGCAGCTCATGAAGCTGCCGATCGACCTTTTAAAGATCGACAAAAGCCTTGTGGATGAGCTCGGATCCAGTGAGAAGAACCGTGATCTTGTCAGTGCCGTGATCTACATGGGACATCTGATGCAGTGCGATGTGATTTCCGAGGGCGTAGAGACGCCGGATCAGTTGGAACTTCTGAAAGAAGAGAATTGCGATTATGTACAGGGCTATGTGCTGAACAGACCTCTGAATTATGATGTGATCATGGACTTGCTGGAACATCGGAACGAGAATTGAATCCACGCGGATCTGCGGTTTCAGGATCCCGATCATCGAATCAGTTCATGGCGGGCAGTTTGCATAGAAAGAAGAGCAGCAGGGACAATAAATAGGTTCCTGCCAGCATGAGGATGCAGGAGATCCGCCATTTTCCATTCTTATTGAAGGTATAATAATCCTTCCATCCGCCGTTTTCTTCCCCGATTACAACCACCTGAATCAGATAGGCGACACCGTAGAGCAGCGTCGGAAGCAGACCGAGAAAGGTGAAACAAAACGGAATCTCGCCGTGCGGCTCCAGAAACACAAAAGAAAAGAGGGATAAGAGCGGCAGAATCAGGTGCAGGATCAGATCGGAGCCGGTCAGCATTTCACGATAGCCTGCGATCGGCGCAAGAAAGGTCATGACCGTTGTAAAGGTCACAAGCACCGCAACCGTTCCGACAAAGCGCAGCGCACTCACCCAGATAGGAAGCAACGTGCCGCCGTGCGCAATCAGGCGACAGATGCAGGGGATCGCAACCGCCGAACCAAACGCCATCAGCAGGTTGGAATCCGAAGTGAAGAAGATAAAAAAGAAAGAAAAGGGTCTGGGATGCTCTAACTTTTGCCCCTGTTTCCAAAACAGAAAGAGGGAATACATCATCAGAAGCACGATCAGAAATTGAACCGATAAAGCAACCATCATGATTTACCCTCCGGAAGCTGCGCAATGACAACGGCGGCAAAAACCAGGACGCAGCCAATGAGTTCCGCGCCCTTCAAGCGTTCGGACAGAATCAGCCAGCCGGCGAGGGCGGCGAAAACGGATTCCAGACTCATGACAATGGTTGCAACTGCGGGCTCGGCATATTTCTGACCGACCATTTGCAGCGTATAGGCGATGCCGCTGGAGAAGACGCCGGCATAAACAATCGGGATTGCGGCGGATCCGATCGATGCAAAGTCGGGCTGCTCAAAGAGGAAGCAGCAGAGCAGCGACAGAGAGCCGCTGACGGCAAACTGGACGCAGGAGACTTTGACGGTCTCTACCGTGCCGTACCGGTCCACGAGAAGAATATAGATCGCGAAGAAAATCGCACAGAGGAAGACCAAAACGTCTCCGAAATAGAGACTGCCAAGACCTTCCGATAAGCAGAGCAGATACATGCCCGCCATACACAGGATCGTGGCGATCAGGATGATGGGACGAAACCGCCTGCTTTTGAGAATGGAATGGATCGCGATCATGATCACGTAGGTTGCGGTTAAGAAGCCGGCGCGACCCGACGCCGCAGTGTCGGCGGGATAAAGCATAATGCCGAACTGCTGCAGGTTGGTTGCGATAAAGAGCGGGATGCCGACAATGACGCCCCCAAGCAGCACCTTCTTCGAAAAGAGCGGGGTTTGTTTTCGTTCGGAAGCGGACAACTTCGTGAACCGCCTCCGGTTTCGAAACAGAACTACGAGCAGCAGGAAGAGCGTAGCAAGCACGGAGCGGGTTCCGTTGAATGTAAATGCGCCGACCACGTCGGACGCGGAGGTCTGCGCCACAAAGGCGACGCCCCAGATAAAGGCTGTTAACAGCAGAATCAGTGTTCCTTTTAAATTTCTCATCATGTCTCCTTGATACCTTGTTCTATCATAAGGGCAGAACGGGATTTTGACAAGGCTGCGCCCGGTCATGGAAAGAATGAAAACGGAGAAAAAATATAAAACGGAAGATAACAGATAGAAAAGAAAGAGATCATTTCAGCAGATAAGGACAATCAAAATGAACAGACAGAATTTGAAATATATTCATCCGCTGTTTCGGATCGCGCTGCCGATCATGATCAGCAATATCATTTCCCAGATACAGATGCTGATCGACCGCTTGTTCCTGGCGCGGCTCGGCGACATCTATATGAGCGCGCTCAGCAATATTACCGCCCCGATGTGGACGACCATGTCGTTTGTATTCGCGCTCTCCATGGGCGCGTCCATTCTGATCAGTCAGTCGATCGGGGCAGGGAAGCAGGAGCGGATCGGGGCTTATGCGGGCGCTCTCTGGAAGTGGCATAACTTGTTCGGCATCTTCCTGTTTCTGGTATGGTTCTTCTTCGCCGAAGCGATCTTCCGCTCCATGGGCGTTTCGGAAAATGTGATGCGGATGTGCCTGACCTATACCCGCATTTATTCGCCGGTCTTCTTAATCTGTCCGCTCGGCGCAGCCAGTATGGTTACCTTTCAAACTTCGAATTACACGAAGCCTCTGGTCTATCTGGGTATCATCCGTTCGGGACTGAACATCATTCTGGACTGGGCGCTGATTTTCGGTCACCTGGGCTTTCCTGCCATGGGAATTGCCGGCGCTGCGCTTGCGACCATGATCGCGGAATTTGCCGGAGGTCTTGCGCTGTTCGCGGTGATTTGCACGAAGAAGGATCTTGTGTCCATGCCGAGGTTCACGCAGATTCTGCATGCGAAGTTCTCGGATTATTTCAAGGGCTGCAGACTGGGGATCAATACCGCGATGGAAGATCTGATGTGGAATTTCGGGAATCTTTTGCTCATCCGTATCCTCAATTCGATCAATGAGATGGCGGCGGGCATTTATTCGGTAGTGTTCAGTATCGAACTGCTTGCGGTGGTGCTCATTTCTTCGGTCGGAAACGGAACGATGACGCTGGCGGGAGAGGCGAGGGGACGGGGCGACAGCCGCCAGTTTCGCGGCGTGACGGAAGTCGCATATCTGGTCTGCGCGATCGCTTCGGCGCTGATGGTGGGGCTGTGCATTGCGATTCCCAAACAGATCGTCGGTCTCTTTATCGGCGATCCGATCCTGATTGCCAGCGCCGTGGTCTATATGTGGATGATGGGGCTCAATCTGTTCTCGAAGTCGGCGAATATTATTTTCGGATATGCGATTCGCGGATATGGGAACCCGCGCTGGATGTTCCTGACACAGGTCTTTGGAACCGTGTTTGTGGTGGCGCTCTCCGCGCTGTTTGTCTACGGCTTCCGCTGGGCGGTCTTGGGCGTATTCATTGCCGTGATCACGGATGAAGCCATCCGAGCGGTGGTGAATTTCTGCAAATACCTCTCGATCCGGAATTTTGATCGGGAAAAGCGCGAGACAATATCCTTGTGAAATCGGAAAAGTCTGTAAAAGATGAGAAAATTTCACTCCCGCGGCTTCATTTTTGCGCAGGAAAGAGTTAGAATAGAAAATGTAGGAAGTAATTGACAGGCAATGTTTAACAGAAAAAGGAGTGAAGACAGATGGCAAACAGAATTTCTTTAAATGCGACCTCTTATCATGGCGTCGGCGCAATTGCCGAGGTAGTCAATGAGATTCATGCACACGGATTCAGGAAAGCATTCGTTGCAACCGATGCGGATCTGATCCGTTTCGGCGTCACCGCGAAAGTGACGGACTTGCTCGATGCGGCGAAGATCCCTTATGAAGTATATTCCGATATCAAGCCCAACCCGACGATCGAAAACGTACAGGGCGGCGTAGCGGCATTCAGGAAATCCGGCGCGGACTGTGTTGTAGCGATCGGTGGCGGTTCTTCCATCGATACCGCGAAGGCAATCGCGATCATTATTACGAATCCGGAATTCGAAGACGTGCGTTCCCTTGAGGGCGTCGCACCGACCAAGAACCCCTGTGTTCCCATCATTGCGATTCCGACCACGGCAGGTACCGCAGCCGAAGTTACGATCAACTACGTTATCACGGATGTTGAGAAAGAGAGAAAGTTCGTCTGTGTGGATGTTCATGATATGCCCATCGTGGCGATCGTGGATCCGGATATGATGTCTTCCATGCCGGCGGGACTGACCGCTGCGACCGGTATGGATGCGCTGACGCATGCGATCGAGGGCTATACGACCAGAGGCGCATGGGAGATGACGGATATGTTCCACCTCGAGGCAATCAAGCTGATCTCTTCGAATTTAAGAGACGCGGTTGCGGGCAAGCAGGAAGGCAGAGAGGGCATGGCGCTCGGGCAGTATATCGCGGGCATGGGCTTCTCCAACGTCGGTCTGGGCATCGACCACTCCATGGCGCATACGCTGTCTGCGCACTATGATACCCCGCATGGCGTTGCCTGTGCGATGTTCCTTCCCATCTCCATGGAATTCAACCGCGAATATACCGGAGAGAAACTGCGTGAGGTGGCAAGAGCAATGGGCGTTCCGGGTGTGGATGAGATGAGTCAGGAGGAATACAGAGACGCTGCCATCCATGCGGTGAAGAAGCTCTCTGAGGACGTCGGGATTCCGACCACACTTGACAAGATCAAGGAAGAGGATCTGGATGTTTTGGCAACGGATGCGCTGAATGACGCCTGCTGTCCCGGCAATCCGCGCGAAGCGACCAAGGAGCAGGTGATTGCAATGTTCCGTATGTTGATGGCGTAATTGAGTTGAGAAAGATTGACCGAACCGGTCATACAGAGAAAGGTGTTTTGACTTCGGTGAAAGCACCTTTTGTTGCTTTTATCGCCTGCGGGAACAATAGATAAATGGCACCGGTTGCTTCCGCGGGCGGGGAATTTGACAAATTGTGTCATGGGTGCCAGAAAGAAATTACCATGAAGCGTAAAATCATTGCCTTTCAGTGCACAGAATCCAGGGAAGAGAATCTCTCCCGCAATATGGAAACCATTGCACGGGACGGGGGAGCGCAAGCCCCGATCCTGCTCTTTTTCTGTGCGGATTCCGTGCACTTTCACTGGTACGCGAAGCAGTTGCATCTGCACTACCCGGATACGACGGTGATCGGGGCGATGACCTGTGAGGTCATGAGTTCGGAAGGGCATAGTCCGCACGGTCTTTCGATCCTTGCGATTATGTCGGGAATCACCTGCGCTGCCGGGATCGTTCCCGACGTCCGCACTTATCCGATGAAGCATGTCGAGGAAGTGCGCAAGGTCTTTTCGACCTTCGCTGCGACCGAGAATACGGTCTGCTTCGAGATAACACCCTGTTTTTCCATGTGTGAGGAGTTGTTTCTGGATACGCTTGCAGAAGCTTCCGCCGGATTCGACATTCCGGTCTTCGGAAGTTCCTCGGGTACCGAGCAGTACGAGGGTGCGAGTGCGGTTTCGCTGAACGGTGCGGTTTATCAGGATGCGGGAATCTATGTCCTGATTCATAATCTGAACGGCAGGATCTTCCTCTATAAAGAGACCATGTACCGTCCGACGGATCGCGTGCTGCAGGTGACGGACGTCGACTGCGCCCGCAGGATCATTTATGAATTCGACGGGAAGCCCGCGCTCAGAGCCGTTGCCGATGCGCTGGAAGTGTCGCAGGAACGGGCGAGGGAATTGCTGTTTTCACATCCGCAGGGCAGGATCGATGTGGACGATATCTACATTACCTCACCGCGAGAGATTCTGGAAGACGGCGCCATCTCCTATTTCGCCGGTGTGTTCAACCGTACCCGCATGGTGATTCTGAAGCGGAAGCAGCCGGAACTCGTCATGCAGAAAACCTGCGCGGACATTGAAAACGCCGACATCCATCCGGATTTCATGATCGTTGTGAACTGCGGCGGCAGGAACAGACTGCTGCGGGAAATCGGGAAACTGGACGACGTGCTCGCGACTCTGCGTGAGAAAATGGGACCGTATTTCGGAATTTCCGGATTCGGCGAGCAGTTGAATTTCCGAAATTTTAACGAGACGATGCTGCTTGCGTTGTTTGAATAGATAGGTGTCAACATCGGGAGGGACGAATTGAGAAGACTGAATGACGGCACGGTTTATACAAATGAAAAGTGCGTCGCCTGCAACAGGTGCGTTTCCT
>CAZNCH010000096.1:0-6743 GCA_964571555.1 uncultured Lachnospiraceae bacterium
GATCGTTCTGATCATTGTACTGGTTGTATTTCTGATCATAGGTCTGATCGTGAAGGGAATCTTCGATGCGATCCATTTGCCGGGCGAGGACGCGGTATCACCTGACGGTGAGGTGGTGGAGAAGAGCGAAGAAGAGATGACAACATCTGAAAACGAAAATGAAACGGAGTCGTCCTTCGAGGGGAAAGTTCAGGATGGCGAAACCGTTTGACAAAGAATAAACTGGGGAGTTTATTACGGAGGGGACTATGGACGATGTCGGCAAAATGAAGCTTTGGGATGCGTATGCTGCCAAGCCTTCTGCAGAATTGCGAGAGAAAATCATCCTGGAATATGCGTCGCTTGTGAAAGTGGTTGCAGGTCGTTTATCCATGTATCTCGGTTACAACGTGGAATATGATGATCTTGTCAGTTACGGAATCTTCGGACTCATCGACGCAATCGATAAATTCGACGCGACCAAGGCGGTGAAGTTCGAAACCTACGCCAGCCTTCGCATTCGCGGCGCCATTCTCGATCAGATTCGTAAAATGGACTGGATTCCCAGAACCATTCGACAGAGACAGAAACAGATTACAGCCGTCATCAAAGAGATCGAACTGAATACGGGCAGAAACGCGACGGATGAGGAGATTGCGCAGGGACTCGGAATTTCTTCGGAGGAATACGACGAGTGGCAGTCGCAGATGAAAGTTACCAACGTTGTATCCTTGGATGAGTTCGTGGAGCAGGGCAGCGACGTCGCGGATCATTACGGCTTGTCTTCCCAGATGGAGCGGCCGGAAGAGGCAATCGAAAAAGAAGAACTGAAGAAAGTGCTGATGGAAGCGATGGAAACACTCACGGAGAAAGAACGTAAAGTTGTTCTCCTTTATTACTATGAAGATTTGACATTGAAAGAAATCAGTCATATTCTTGAAGTATCCGAGTCAAGAGTTTCGCAGTTGCATACAAAGGCACTGCAGAAAATGAAAGTGAAAATGGGCAAGTATATGGGGATACTGCTCGAGACATAGCATGTGGGGTTTTGGGGGTTCGTTATGGGTAAAAACGGTTATTTTCAATTGCAAATGAAAGAAGACGGAACCTATGTCAGACTGTTTCCGCCGGTTTCGGGCGGAGATCCGATCCAACTGAATGAACTCAGACAGTACCTGGCATTGAAGAATCATGTTCCGGATCTGGTTAAGTTAAATGCCGCGCTTTTTAATTTAAGTCAGCCGGTTGATTTCAAACTGGATGAAAAAAAAGGACTTGCGGAACTGGAAATGTTTATGATCCGTGTTACGGAAGATAAAATGACCGCCTTTGCAAGGTTTTATCCTCCCAGCAACGAGGGTGCATCCTTAAACAAAGAAGAAATTATCAATGATTTGAAGCACAAGGGCGTCACTTTCGGCGTTGACGAGAGCGCAATCGAGAAGTTTCTTACGGAGAGAGTCTACTGTACGGATTATGTGATTGCAAATGGGAAGCCGCCGGTGCAGGGACAGGATGCTTCCATAGAATATTTCTTCAATACCAATCCGAACACGAAGCCGGCATTGAATGCTGACGGCACCGTAGATTTCTTCCATCTCGATGTGATCAGCAAATGCGAGAAAGGACAACTTCTTGCAAGACTGCACCCTGAAATTCCGGGGAAGGTCGGCGTCAACGTTCTCGGAGAACATGTTCCGGTGCGGGATGTTGTACGGAAACGCTTGCGTTTCGAGAGAAATATCACCCTCTCGGAAGATCAGTTGACGATTACGTCCAACATTGACGGTCATGTTTCTCTTAATAACGACCTGGTTTCAGTCACGGATACCTATCAGGTCAATGATGTGGATACGGCGACCGGAAATATAGAATACAACGGAAACGTTGTCGTGGAAGGAAATGTCAAAGCGGGCTTCAGCGTGGTGGCGAACGGTAATATTGAAGTGCGCGGTGTGGTTGAGGGCGCTTTTCTGAAATCCGGCGGCGATATTATCATTGCGCGCGGGATGAACGGTATGGGAAAAGGTACGCTGGACGCCGCCGGAAACGTTGTTTCCAAGTTTATCGAGAATGCCACCGTAAATGCGGGCGGTTATGTGCATGCGGAAGCGATTATGCACAGTACGATCAATACCAAGAGCGACGTTACGGTCACCGGTAAAAGAGGATTCATTACAGGTGGTCTGGTGCGTTCCTTAGGAACTGTCAGCGCGAAAACGATCGGTTCCACCATGGGCGTCGGCACGGATATCGAAATTGCCGTAGATCCTACCGTAAAGAACCGCATCCAGGAGTTGACCAAGTCGATTGTGGACAGCAGGAAACAGATCAGTCTGTTGGAACCTACTCTGATTACATTTACAAAAAGGATTAAACACGGCGATAAACTTTCCATGGATCAGACAATGACTTTCAAACAGATGACGAAAACCTATCAGCAGTTGAAGCCGCAGTTACAAAAAGACGAAGCGGAATTGGAAGCACTGGCCTTTTCGATGGAATCCATGACAACGGATGCGATTGTGAAGGCGTCCCAATTCGTCTATCCCGGAGTCAATATCAGAATCAGCGATATTTCCATGAGTGTGAATTCCGTGATCCAACACAGCAGGTTCGAAAAAGAGGGCGCGGATATCAGGATTAAACCATTATGATTACACCGATTGAAACGAATGGAATCATTTCACGTGCGCAGGATATTTCCGTGATGAAGCAGAATGAAGATATGAAATCGGAACTCATGCAACTTCAGTCACAGGGAATCCATGAGACCAAAGAGGATCAGTATGCCCATACGGTTCACAGTGCCGATGATTCGAACGCGCCGGACACGCATCATGATGCGCGGGAAAAGGGCAGGAACGAGTATTTTAATCAGCGGAAGAACAAAAGAAAAGCGTCGCTTCCGGAGGACAGAGTCGTTGCCAAACACACACAGGGCTTCGACGTCAAGATATAATGAGCGTTAGTGAGAGGAGCCTGAATGACTACATTGGAAATCACACTCCTTGTCGCAGGAGTGATTATTTTTGCCGTAAGTTTTCTGCTTCCGGACAGGAAATCATCAGAAGGGGAGAAAGAAACGAATTCTGATGAAATCAGAAGAATGATGGAAGCCGAATTAAACGGGATGAAACTTCGCGTGAATGAAGCAACCGATGAGACGGTGGAGTATGCGATGGAGCGTGCCGAGCGTCAGCTCGAACGGGTTTCAAATGAGAAAATCATGGCACTGTCCGAGTATTCCGATACCATCATGGAAGGCATTGATCACAGTCATAAAGAAGTTCTGTTTATGTATGATATGCTGAACGATAAACAGACCGAATTGACCAATACCGTGCGGAAGGCGGAGGCAACCACCAAAGAGGTCGTTGCGACCGTGAAGGAAACGGAACAGAAACTCCCGCAGGAGGAAGTTCCTGAAATGCAATCTCCGGATGTGTTCGAAGCATTGTATGCGCAGTTTGGAGCCGAAACAACAATCTCTCCGGCAACTCCGGCTGTCGTGCCGATCGAGGAGACGGCGGAAGAGACGGTTGCAACGGAAACGGAGAGCAAAAATAACAACGAAAGAATCCTTGCCTTGAGTAAAGGCGGGATGGGTACGGTAGAAATTGCCAGAGAACTCGGACTCGGCGTCGGAGAAGTAAAACTGGTGCTGGATTTGTTTAAGGATTGAGCAGATGAAATTGAGAATGTATTTCAGAGGTTTGGGCATTGGAATCGCCGTAACGGCGCTTGTTCTGAGCCTGACCGGCAGGAAGGCGGAGTTGACGGATCAGGAGATCGTGGAAAGAGCCAAGTCTCTTGGTATGGTTTCTTCGGATTCCGTGTTGAAACTGCCGGAAACGAAACAGGGATCTTCCGGATCGGAACCGGAAGCAACAATGGACGCAGCCCCCAAGGAAGCAGTCCCGACGAACGCAGTGAAAGCCCCGGAAGAGGAGAGCGCGCAGGAAGCGGAAGACGTTTCTGCGGAAACTTCAAAACCGCAGCCCGTTATCATTGAAGAGGAACAGGAACCGCTTACGGAACCGGATAAGAGCAGCAAGAATACCGTAGAGAAACAGAATGAGATCAGAAACGACGATACTTACATTCTGGAAATTGCAAACGGCTCCTCGTCGGATACGGTTTGCAGACTCTTAGAAAAGGGCGGTCTGGTTTCGTCCGCTGCGGAATTTGACAACTATCTGTGCAATCATGGATATGATCATAAGATTCGAGCCGGCATCTTTCAGATTCCGGTCGGCGCAGACTATGATACGATCGCGAAATTGATTACAACGAAACCGTAATTATCAATTCTTCTGTTCACAGTTTAAATCACAGTTTAAAGCGCTCCAATGTGCATCGGGCAAATACCGAGATATCATTATTGAGATATCAATACTGGGAGTTCACATTTCATAAAGATATGGGTTGAACAATACTGTCCTGTGATTCATCCTCATGGTTATTACCAACACGTTTTGTCCTATAAGCCTATAAGCATATAAGCATAATAACGAGAAAGCGTTGCGAAATTCGCAACGCTTTCTCGTAGGTCAGGTTCGTTCAAACTCATTTCAGACTTAACTCATTGGGCAGTTCTGCATCAGTATCCGAACTCGAGTGCCCAATAGTTGATGCTGCTGTCATTCTGGTAAAGTGAAATTGCAACTGCACCGAATTCATCATATAAGATGTTGTCTCTGTGGGTCGGGCTTGCCATCCATTCGTTTACCACCTGCTCTGCAGAAGTCTGTCCCCACGCGAGATTCTCGCCGCCCTGAATCTTACTGTTTACCGTGTTCCAAGCCTTGCCGTTCGGTCTGGTGTGAGAGAAAGACTGCGCCGCTTCCTTGGCTCTCACGGTTGCAGCGGATTCCAGATTCGTATTCCAGGTCAAAGGATCTGCTCCCGCCTTCGCGCGTTCTTCGTTCACATAGTTATAGGCACGGAGCGCGTCGCTTCTCAATTCGGTATTGGAATTGGAGTCTTCGGCGCCGGCAATGGCTTCATCATCCAGGAAGACTACCTCGTCCGCTTCGATATCACTTGCGGTTCTTCTGGTTGCGGACTTCGCAACTTCCGAATCAGAGCGGCTGCTGAAATATGCGCCGCCGATGAGAACCGCACCGAACGCAACGGCAGTCATAAGACTGAATAGTACTTTTTTTCTCATCATAGATTACCCCTTTCTGAAACACAATCTATTATAATTGGATCTTAGATATAATACAATTAGATGCAATACACCCTTTTTATCTAATGCTATTATGTCACAGTTTCCTGGAAAATGCAACATCTTTTTAAAGAAAAAATCACATTATTTTAATTATGTGACAAATCGACCTATAGGCAATGCAACCGAATTCGTGTATAATAAATTTACCACATCAGAAAGAGAGATGCAAACATGTCCGGTTCCAATAAAAAAAGAATTCTGATTTATCTTGTTTTCTGTTTTGCGTCGGCTTTCCTTGTCGATTATTTTCTCCTGTATCCTCGCGTGAGAGAGAACGGGGAGATTCATATTCTGCTGTCATGGCCCGTCATGTTCCTTCCGCTTCTTTCGGCGCTGCTGACCGCAGTTATTACAAAGGACAAGGTCGGAATTTCGGTACGCAGTGCGAGAATCAACCGGAAGACGGTCTTCTGTTATCTTGCGGCATGGTTCCTTCCCGCTGTTTTGGTGGGTCTTGGCGCCGTTCTTTATTTTTGCTTTTTCCCGCAGCATTTTGATCCCGAAATGACGGCGTATATGAAGGTGCTTGGAAGCACAAGAACAGATTTGACTGTCGCCGCGGTCAGAAGTACGGTGATCGGACAGATAATAGCAAGTGTTATTTTAGGACCCGTCATGGAATGTGTCCCGAGTTTTTTTGAGATTTCGGGTTGGTTTGGCTACTTCCTGCCGAAACTGGAAGCAAAGGGCAGGTTCGCAGTTAAGGTCCTGCTCGGGGGCTTTCTCTGGGGGCTCTGGTACGCGCCGTATCTTGCAACCGGACTTGTGTACGGAAATGATTATTCGGGATATCCGTGGGCAGGCATTCTGCTTCGGATTCTATTCTGCATTTCCTTTGGGATGGCTGCGGCTGTAATGACGCAGAGAACGGGGAACTGCATTCCTGCAATGATTATGCGTGGCGCATTTGCTTCCGTGGCAGGATATGCACAAAGGTTTACCGTCGCAGGGAACACTCTGCTTCTGGGACCTTCTGTCAACGGGATCATTTCAATGCTGCCATTTATAATAACTTCCGTTATCTTATTCGCGCTTTTCTGTCGGAAATGTGCTTGTGAAAACGGTTCTTCTTGTGATACAATAAATGAGGTTTCAGACAAGGAGATTTCCGTTGGATAGAAGTGCCAGAGTAAGAAGATTGAAGCGAATCATCGTCGGAACCGTGATCGCTATGATTCTGTTGCCGACAGTGTTATGCATTTTTCTATTCTTTCAGTTATCTGAGGTTCGACAGGATCTTCGCATTGCGCTCAATGCCAATTCGAAGATGGAGAACAGAATGATTGCGCTGTCTACAGAGTTGACCAAGGTGCGTATCCGACTGGACGAGATGCCTGAAGTTCTGCCGGAGCAGGAAGAGTCGTTTGCTGAGGAAGTTGCAGTTGAGACGCTGTGGCCGCAGAAGGTTTATTTGACGTTCGACGACGGTCCGAGCGGACATACGGGCGATATTCTTAACATATTGGATCGATATGGCGTGAAGGGCAACTTCTTCTGTGAACGCGTCGGCGCGAGCCTGAGCCGCATC
>CAZNCH010000097.1:0-1662 GCA_964571555.1 uncultured Lachnospiraceae bacterium
TCCCGGATGGAATGTGGGAAGGCTCCCGTACATATGGCAGGTCAGGGAACGGAATGAGCAGACTGTTCTTAACAGACTGGAAAACATATATGGAAAAACGGATGAAAGCAGACCTTTCGGGGACAGGCTGGTGGAGCTGGCACACCGTATTGCGGATGATTATTACAGGGATGTAATGCCTGATCTGCAGGACAGGGTGGATGGAAGCTTTCTGTATGGATATGATGAACTGAATCTTGAACTGCGCTTGCAGGAGACCATGAGGGATTCCATCGCATACACGCTTCTTACAAGGTGCGGTGTTGATACAGAACTTTATGATTTTGATTTTCGTTATCTTCATGAGTTCAGCGATGTGAAAACACTGTCGGTACTGGGAAATGCAGTATCGGAAATGACCGAGCCGGTGCTTATGGAAATCGGAAGAGCGGTAACGGCACAGGAGCGTCATATCGCCCGATATGGCGAAGTAGAAAGACAAACGGAGAATATATCACAAGCCGTAGAAAAAAGCGAAAATACGCTTGCAAATGAGGCTAGGAATGAATATAATGCTTTAAAGCGTGAAAGCGAGCGGCAAGGTGATATTTCCACCGATGATTATGAAAAAGGCGAAAGCGCTAATATTTCAGAACAAGGAGGAAATGACCATGGAACTGACTTACATGCAGAGCGGGGATTATCTGATCCCGAACCTGATCGCGAACAGCGAGCCGGAGGAACCCTTAACGAAGTACGGACTGATGCGGAGGAACTTCCTGAAGGAACACAGGAGAGGAACCTACAGCGGGATGATGTTAGAGGGGAATCTGAAGGAGCACTGCCTGATGATTCAGAAGCAGGCAGAGGAGAGGATGGATCTTCTGACCGATCAGATGGCGAAGTCGCAGGGAGTGAACGAAGCCCTGAAAGCATCAGACCAGATGAAGTGGGTGGGTCTGATGAACAACATCCGGGCATCGGCGGAGGAGATAGTTTTATCGGAGCTGATCTACAGCTAAACCCTCCGGATGCAGAACCCGAACAACTGAATATGTTTGACCTGTTCCCGTCATTTGCGGAGCAGGTGGGAACGATAGCAGCAGCGGAAGCAAGCGTGAAAACGAAAGCTCCCGCTGTTTTTATGTTAAAAGATGACCAGCTCCTTGATGTGATAAGGTCCGGCGGCGGTAAAGAGAATAATCGTAAGCGCATCTATGCAAAGTACCAGGCAGGAAAAGATGCTGCGGAAATGACTGATTTCATAAAAAATGAGATTGGAACGACAGGCAAGGGCTTTGAATTTGATGGGCAGAGGGTATCTGTCTGGTATAACGAAAACGGTATGAGCATTGCACCGGGCAATTCTGCTCAGGTGGACTTTGCCACTACCTATAGCTGGAGCCTTGTGGAAGAATTCACCCGTCAGATGGTGGAAAACGGCTCATATATGTCAAGAAATGAAGCCTTTCTTGTGGACAGCACCGAACGGTCAAGGGTGGCTGATCAGATTTATTTCTTTTTCCGTGACGGCATTGATGATATGCCGGATTCTCTTTCTATCCAGGGAAGTAATTATCCCGACAGCCAGGCACATATCGCAGAGCTTTTATCTACCCATGAGGGAAGGGAGCTGCTTGCAGAGGAAATCGGCAGGGCTGCGGACAGGATAGAGAGCGGAGA
>CAZNCH010000097.1:1762-6731 GCA_964571555.1 uncultured Lachnospiraceae bacterium
CTGATCGGAAATGACAAGAGTTGGGAAGACCATGATGCAAAGGGCATTCAGCTTGACAAGGGAAGTATCATGGAGCCTTATACATCCGTGCTTCTTAACTGGAATGTGGTGGAAAAGCGTATCCGTGAGCTGATCGCTGAAGATAAGTACCTGTCTCCCAAGGCAAAGGAAGCCTATGCGGAGTATAAAAAGGAGCAGGAAAAGGAAGCTCTTGCGGATGAGCAGGAAAAACTTGTTGATGCCATTGAAGCCGGGGATGCACAGGAAGAGCCTGAAAGCAAAGAGGCAGATCATAACCCCGAATTCGGTCCGCCTGTCGGACGGGGAGAGAATAGCCTTTGGTCGATAGTCCATGAAGCGGATGATGAAAATGATAATCCCCAGGAGTGGGTAACGAAGCTCCCTTCCGGTCAGTATGTATGGATAGACCGTGAGGAAGATGGTTCATATGGGATTCATCCGGTTGCTGATTCTTTTGCTGCTCCTACGGAGACCTTCAGGACTCTTGAAGAGGCGCAGGAGTATGTTGACGAGACCATGCGGGGAGAAGTGCTTAAAGAGCAGGCTTTAGAGCAGGAATCTTCAACATATACAATCTATCAGATATCGGATGAAGCTGAGGACAGACGGGATATCATCTTTGAGAATCTGGAGCATCTGCAGAACAGAGGACTGTCTGTTGATGCGGCAAATTATGAAGCTGTCTATACCGGAGAACTGGAGGAAGGAACTACCCTCGATGATCTTTATGAGAAGTTTAACATAGATCATCCGGCAGATTACAAGGTACGCTCCATGTCCGTATCGGATGTGGTGGTGCTGCATCAGAATGGAGAGGACAAGGCATATTTCGTGGATTCCTTTGGATTTACGGAAGTGCCGGAGTTTCTTCGGGAGAAAGAAGCAGTCCTTACGCCGGAGCAGGAGCAGGCAAAGGAGCTTATCAATGAGTTCTGCTACAGAGAGTATGACCATGATGCGGATTTCTCTGACCTTTCCAATGTTGAGATAGCCTATACCGACCTTATAGATGAAGCAGATGGAAAAGAGTACCCGATACAGGCGTCTGTGGATCTTGAACATAACAGCATCCGTCTTGCGATTGACGGACAGATCATTTCGCAGAATGAATATGATACCCTTACTGACCTTATAGAAAATGAGCTAAAGTACCTTGATTTTGACGAGCTAACCTATGTATCGGAAGAGGACTGGGAAAAGTTTCATAACATGGAGCTTACCGCAGAGGATATACAAAACATTTCCTATATCGGAGCGGAGTACAGTAATTTCGGGCATACAGCGGAGTATGAGCTTGAAGCGGATATCCGGGGAGAGCATCAGAAGATCCGGTATGAGGTCACAAGGCATGACGGAGATGAAGAGAGTTTTTCCATCCATACTGAAAGTAACGATATTTATGAGCGGCTTTCTGAACCGGAGCTTCGCAAGCTGGAAGAGAAGCTGTCAGATGAAGTCAGGGTCGGACAGTATGAAAAGAAGATTGAAAAGGCGGATAGCCTTGATGCAGTTAAGAACATCCAGTATGAGTTTATGGATGATGAGAGCTTTCCAAGAAGGCTTGTTGGAAGGTTCTGGGAGTCCTATAACGCAAGGGAAGCGGTACTGTCTGAGACGGCAAAGGCTGAAGCGGAGAATTTCCGTATTACGGATGATGATCTCGGAAAAGGCAGCGCAAAGGAAAAGTTCCGTGACAATATCAGGGCGATTACGACCTTAAAGCAGATCGAGGACGAGCACAGGACAGCCACGCCGGAGGAACAGCAGATTCTATCACAATATGTCGGTTGGGGCGGACTGGCGGATGCCTTTGATGAAACTAAGAGCAACTGGTCTGCAGAGTATCAGGAATTAAAGAGTGTGCTGACACCGGATGAATATAATTCCGCAAGGGAAAGTACCCTGAATGCGCATTTTACAAGCCCCGTAATTATAAGAAACATCTATGAAGCACTGGGACAGATGGGTTTTGAGAAGGGAAATATCCTTGAGCCTGCCATGGGTGTAGGAAACTTCTTTGGTATGCTGCCGGAGGAGATGAAGGACAGTAAATTGTATGGAGTTGAGCTTGATGATCTGACAGGACGCATCGCAAAGCAGCTCTATCCGCAGGCAGATGTGCGTATCAGCGGATATGAAAAGACCGACTTCCAGAATGATTTCTTTGATGTGGCGGTCGGAAACGTACCGTTCGGAAATTATAAGGTCAGCGACAAGCCCTATGATAAGCTTAACTTCCAGATACATGATTATTTCTTTGCAAAGACGCTGGATAAGGTAAGACCGGGCGGTATCGTAGCATTTGTTACAAGCAAGGGAACCATGGATAAGCAAAGCCCGCAGGTGAGGAAATATCTTGCTCAAAGGGCAGAGCTACTCGGAGCGGTTAGATTACCCAATACAGCTTTTAAGGAGAATGCCGGAACAGAAGTAACGTCCGACATTCTTTTTTTCCAGAAAAGAGACAGGCTTATGGATATCGAACCGGATTGGGTACACCTCGGCATGGATGCAAACGGTATCGCCATGAACCAGTATTTTGCCGACCATCCGGAGATGATCGTAGGAAAGATGGAAATGGTATCCGGGCCTTATGGAATGGAGAGTACCTGTGTGCCGGATGAGAGCAGACCTTTTGAAGAGCAGCTCCGTGAGGCAATCAGCAATATCCATGCGGAATATGAAGCAGTGGAGCTTACACCGGACGAGCTGGAAAAGTCTGACCTTGAGGTAATTCCTGCGGATCCGAATGTAAAGAACTACAGTTTCTGTATCGTGGACAATCATGTGTATTATCGTGAGAATTCCGTTATGAAGCCTGCGGATGTGTCAGATACCATGGAAGACCGCATAAAGGGCATGATCGCTATCCGTGACTGTACGCAGGAACTGATTCAGATGCAGATGGAGGACTATCCCGATGCAGCCATTACAGAGAAGCAGGCAGAACTAAACGGATTATATGATAAGTTCTCTGATAAATACGGGCTTATCAGTTCCCAGACTAACAAGAGAGCCTTTAATCAGGACTCTTCATACTGTCTACTCTGTTCATTGGAGAAGCTGGATGATGAGGGCAAGTTCCTTGGAAAAGCGGATATGTTCACGAAGCGTACCATCAAGCACGCAGAGGTGGTGACAAGTGTTGATACCGCAAGCGAGGCATTGGCGGTCTCCCTGGCTGAAAAAGCCAAGGTAGACCTTGACTATATGGCAGAGCTTACGGGAAAAGAAAAAGAAGCCATAACCGAGGAACTTGCAGGAGTAATCTTTCAGAATCCTTTGACCGACCAGTGGGAGACAGCAGATGAGTATCTGTCCGGTAATGTCCGTGAGAAGCTTTCCATAGCAAAGAACTATGCGGAAAATCACCCTGAGTATCAGGTGAATGTTGTGCATCTTGAACAGGTAATGCCGAAAGACCTTGAAGCATCGGATATAGAAGTCCGTCTTGGGGCAACATGGGTTGACCCGAAGTATATAGAGGACTTCATGCGTGAGACCTTCCAGACACCGGGATATCTTTTTGACCGGAATGTCATGGGCATACAGTATTCGGATGTGACCGGGCTTTGGAATGTAAAGGGTAAGAATGCAGACTATGGCAATACCCTTGCCAACATGACCTTCGGTACCGGCAGGGCGAATGCCTATAAGATACTAGAGGACAGCTTAAACCTAAAGGATGTGCGTATCTATGATACTATCGTGGAGGATGGCAAGGAAAAGAGGGTGCTTAACAAGAAGGAGACCACCCTTGCGGCACAGAAGCAGGAGGCAATCCGTGAAGCCTTTAAGGACTGGATCTTTAAGGATCCTGAGCGAAGAGCCGATCTTGTAAAGGTCTATAATGAGCGTTTCAATTCCACAAGACCAAGAGAGTATGACGGCTCACATTTGCAGTTCCCGGGCATGACACCGGATATAGAGCTTAAGCCGCATCAGAAAAATGCGGTAGCCCATGTGTTGTATGGAGATAATACGCTCCTTGCCCATTGCGTAGGGGCCGGCAAGACCTTTGAAATGACTGCGGCAGCTATGGAACTTAAAAGGCTTGGGCTTGCTCAGAAGTCGCTGTTTGTAGTACCAAACCATTTGACGGAGCAGTGGGCGAGTGATTTCCTGCGTCTGTATCCCGGAGCAAATATCCTTGCGGCAACGAAGAAGGACTTTGAGCCTGCAAACCGTAAGAAGTTCTGTTCCCGTATTGCTACGGGTGATTATGATGCTGTGATCATCGGACATACCCAGTTTGAAAAAATCCCGCTGTCACAGGAGAGACAGGTGGCGATACTGGAGCGGCAGATAGATGAGATCACGGAAGCCATTGCTCAGGCGAAAGCTGACAGGGGTGAGCGATATACCATCAAACAGATGGAAAAATCCAAGAAGCAGCTTATGACAAGGCTTGATAAATTAAATGACCAGTCCCGTAAGGATAATGTCGTAACCTTTGAGCAATTGGGCGTTGACAGACTGTTTGTGGACGAGAGCCACAGCTACAAAAATCTTTTCCTATATACGAAAATGCGGAATGTGGCGGGCATAGCCCAGACAGAGGCACAAAAGTCACAGGATATGTTCAACAAATGCCAGTACCTCGATGAACTGACAGGAGGTAAGGGCGTGACCTTTGCGACCGGAACACCGATTAGCAACAGCATGACGGAGCTATACACCAACATGAGATACCTTCAGTATGGTACGCTCCAGAAGCTGGGACTGGGACAGTTCGATGCATGGGCGGCAAACTTCGGTGATACGCAGACAGCGATAGAGCTTGCGCCGG
Source organism: uncultured Lachnospiraceae bacterium (assembly GCA_964571555.1). Taxonomy (GTDB): domain Bacteria; phylum Bacillota; class Clostridia; order Lachnospirales; family Lachnospiraceae; genus UBA2868. The sequence goes on from CAZNCH010000097.1 coordinate 6,573, forward strand.
AAGGAACCGGATACAGGGCTAAGACAAGGTTTGCGAAGTTCTTTAACCTGCCGGAGTTGATCGCACTTTTTAAGGAGAGTGCGGATATTCAGACACCGGATATGTTAAAGCTTCCTGTGCCGGAGGCGGAGTATGAGAATGTGACATTAAAGCCGTCAG
>CAZNCH010000098.1:0-3278 GCA_964571555.1 uncultured Lachnospiraceae bacterium
ATGCACCTGCCTGAGCGCATTATACTACATTTAGTATCATAACTCAATCAATATCTATATATTGGCGAACATAGTCCATATCGTCACTGCGATAAGTCACGATCTGATCTTGTGTAGCATACTGCATTCCCAATTCTTCCATGGCTCTTCTCTTGATTTCCTCAAGTCCGACCGCGCCCTTGATTCTGCTTTCCGTATCGTCATTTTCCGCTTTTACTTCATTCAATCTGTATTCGAGCGCCGAAATTTCCTTGACGGAACTGGTCAGACTCGACTGCAGTCTTAAGTAATACAGGCAGGAAATTCCCGTCACCGCCATTGCAAAGGTAAGGAACAATACATAGCCCGGATTCATGTGTCCCGCGCGGTCCCTGTTTCTCCTTGCGCGATGACTCAGTTTCTTCGGCGCCTGTCTCTGCTCCGCCTGCAGCGGTTCCAACGCTCTTGCCGTGTTCCCGTAAATATACTCTTCTCTTCCTCTTCCGTGAGTTGCTGCCATATTCTCCCTCTATTCTTCCTGTCGCTTCTCAAACACACGCAGTTTGGCGCTTTTGGATCTTTTGTTTTCTTCCGTTTCCGCTGCGGACGGAAGTACCGGCTTCCTCGTGATTACACTTCCGAGCGATTTTCTGCCGCACACGCAGACGGGAAAATCGGGCGGGCAAACGCACGGGTGCGCCGCATCTCTGAACGCATTCTTCACAATTCGATCTTCCAGCGAATGAAAGGTGATGATGCAGAGCCTTCCGCCCGGATTCAGCAGATCGATCATCGTGCCGAGCGTCTCTTTCAGGACGTACAACTCCCTGTTCAGTTCAATTCTGATTGCCTGAAAGGTCTGTTTGGCAGGATGTCCCATCGCCTTTTTGATTTTCATCGGAATTGCGCCCTTAATGATCTCGACAAGTTCCCCCGTTGTCTCGATCGGCTTGCTCCCTCTTGCCGCGACGATATGCTTTGCAATGTTGGCAGCGAACGGATCTTCCCCGTAATCCCGAATCACACGGAACAGTTCTTCCCTTGTGTATCCGTTCACGATATCCCTCGCGGTCACTTCGCTCCGTTGATCCATTCGCATATCGAGCGGCGCGTCTTCCTGATAGGTGAATCCCCTCTCCGGACGATCCAGTTGATAAGAGGATACGCCCAGATCCAGAACAATGCCGTCAACGCCCGCTATCCCCAAGCGATCCAGCTCGTTCCTGATGTTGCAATAGTTGCTTCTTACCAGAATTGCATTCGAAAACGCCTTCAACCGTTCCCCTGCGGCTTCCATCGCCGCTGCATCCTGGTCTATTCCGATCAATCTCCCCTGATCGTTTAATTTGCGAAGCACCGCCTCCGCATGACCGCCGCCTCCTAACGTGCCGTCCACGTAGGTCCCTTCAGGTCTGACGTTCAAGTATGAAACGGTTTCTTCAAGCAGGACTGACCTGTGCTTAAACTCCATATCGCCTCCTAAATGCTCAGCCCGAGTTCCGCCATCTGCTCCGCGATATCGTCCAGATTGTCAATTTCATTCATCTCATCCCATTTTTTCTTGTCCCAAATTTCAATGTGAGATGCGACGCCGGCAAGGACGACATCCTTTTTAAGTCCTGCGGACTCCCTCAAGTTCGCAGGAATCAACGCTCTCCCCTGTTTGTCCGCTTCCACGTCCGCAGCACCTGCCGACATGTAACGGATAAACGCGCGGGAATTCTTGTTCGAGGGAAGGGTTCTCAGTTTTTCTTCGACTCTGCCCCACTCGGCATTGTCGTAAATGTAGAGACAATCGTCCAGTCCTTTGGTTACCACGAATGTTTCCCCTAACAGTTCGCGGAACTTGGCGGGAATAATGATTCTTCCCTTCGGATCGATTGTGTGATTATACTCACCCTTAAACATATTGAGTCCACCACTTTCTACCACTTCAAACCACTTTTCTCTACTTTCGCTATCATATTACCCCTTAAAATGACATTTGACAACCCCTTTTTTATCATTATTTAAAAAAATCGTAACAAAAAAACGCCCAAAAAATGGGCGTTTGTGCAGGTTATCCACCCCAACCACCACATCTTGTGGTTTGAGGTGGAGGACATTCCCTAAATGATTTTCACAAACATTCAGACATTGAAGCGGAACAGAATGACGTCTCCGTCTTTAACAACATACTCTTTCCCTTCCATTCCGACCAGTCCTTTTTCCCTTGCGGCAGGAAGCGAACCGCAGGTGAGCAGATCTTTATAGTTCACAACTTCCGCTTTGATAAAGCCGCGTTCGAAATCGGTATGAATCTTTCCGGCAGCCTGCGGCGCTTTGGTACCGATCCTGATCGTCCATGCACGGCACTCATCCTCTCCCGCCGTCAAAAAACTCATCAGATTCAGCAATTTGTAACTTGCGGCGATCAACTTGTCGAGCCCTGACTGCGCAAGCCCCAGGTCCTCAAGGAACATGGCTTTCTCATCTTCTTCCAGTTCCGCGATTTCCTGCTCGATCTGCGCACAGATCACAAACACCTCGGAATGATTCTCCTGCGCATGGGCTCTGACCTGATCGACAAACGGATTGTCGGCGCCGTCATTTGCAAGATCCTCTTCGGCAACATTGGCGGCAAAAATCACGGGCTTTGCAGTCAGCAGATTGTAGGAAGCAAACCATTCCGCTTCATCCTCGTCTTCGGTTTCGAACGAAATCGCAAGGTTGCCGTCTTCCAGATACGCAATCAGGTGCTTCAGCATTTCTACTTCTCTTGCGATCTTCTTGTCATTGTTCGCCGCGCGTCCCTGCTTGGCGATCCTTCTCTCCAGCACTTCGATATCCGCGAAAATCAGTTCCAGATTGATCGTTTCTATATCTCTTAACGGATCGATGGAGCCGTCCACATGCACTACATTCGCTTCTTCAAAACAGCGGACGACATGGACGATCGCATCCACTTCACGGATATTGGCAAGGAACTGATTCCCCAGTCCCTCTCCCTTGCTCGCCCCTTTTACAAGACCCGCAATGTCGACGAATTCAATCACCGCCGGCGTCACTTTTTTCGTATGATAGAGGTCCCCGAGCAGTCTGATTCGCTCATCCGGAACCGCCACCACCCCGACATTCGGATCGATCGTGCAGAACGGATAGTTCGCGGATTCCGCCCCCGCCTTCGTCAGCGAATTGAACAACGTCGATTTCCCGACATTCGGAAGCCCGATAATACCTAATTTCATAACATATTAATCTCCTTTGAGTTTTCTTTATTTACGGGCTTTGCGCGCTTTGCCATTTTGACCGAGTGCCAC
>CAZNCH010000098.1:3378-6615 GCA_964571555.1 uncultured Lachnospiraceae bacterium
CGAGTGCCACGGGTTTAAATTTCGCATCAAGTTTTATACCACTTTTAACGCGTCAGCCACTAAATCAATTTCTCTATGTTTCTCATCCTCTATAATATGAACATACAGATTCATGGTAATACCGATGTTGGAATGACCCAAAATCTTCTGCAGGGTCTTGGGCTTCATCCCACCTTCAATGCATCTGGTAGCAAAAGTATGTCTTAAGACGTGCATTGAAAATCTCGGAATCCCTACATGGTCGCAATACTTGAAAAGTCCTGTGTCATAAGTGCTGTTCTTGACCGGTGTTCCCTTTCTGCAAAGAAAGACTATATCTTTCCACTCCATCGGCACGAGCTTTAAGCTCTTGTTCTTTGCTCTCTGATTCTCCAAAATGCGGATAGCTTCATCAATAAGCGGAATAGTACGATAGCCCGACTTACTCTTGGGAGGTCCTACTCTCCATTCACCTACCTTGTAGCGGTATTCCATTATCCTCTCAATCTTCATAGTGCGATTTTCGAAGTCAATGTCGCTCCACTTAAGACCAATAAGTTCTCATTTTGTCAAGTCAATTCCAAAAAATAATCAGAGGTCTACGACCCCGATCCCGGCTGTGACTTTCTGAAAAATCGTATCCAGCGGTTTCCAGATTATCTCAATCCTGTCGGGTCCGTAGACAACAACTTTGTCGATTACTTTCTTCAGAAGCTCCTTTTCGAATGACTCCATAATCTCTACATCATGCAATGCTTCCTTGGTACAAGAAGATATTATATCATTTTGCCTCGCTGTTTCAAGGTTTAATTCCATTTCCGCAAGGCTTTCGGCAATCTCACTAAGGCGTTTTTCATTCTCAGTCTTTCGCCTGATATAACCTTCTCTATCGCCTGTGCTCCGATACTCCTCATAGAGGCGAACCTTCTTTGCAGACAATCTCTCCTGCTCCTTTTTGAGTGACATAATACTGTTTGAAAGGGATTCCACTTCGGATTTGTACTCCTTACCCTTTTTCAATTTCTCGGCATATATCTGTGCCATCAGATTAACATTTGAAAGAATCGCCTGCTCTAAGTCTGCACCCTTGATACGGACATTCATACAGTCATGTTCCTCAAATGTTCCATATCCGTTCATACAACGATATTTGATATGATTGCCGTCTTTGGGCGCAGATTATATGTCAATGTTTTCTTTGGTAAACTCAAAAGCCTTTTCATTTTCAAACGACATCTCTTACATCTCCCTCAATAATGTTAAAACGCAAGAACTCCGGAATTGCCTCTTTTAATGCCTGTTCTTTAATATCATCATTTTCCTCTATTACTGCAGTTGTAATTACACCAAGCGGAAATACCGGTTTATCAAGCTTCATTTTTCTTAAATCATTATACTCACTGCAGATCGGCACATCATTAATCCTACTAAGATAATCCAGCATTGCCAGTGTATAAAGGCACTCAGGATACCATTTCCATTTGTAAAAAATCCTTATGTCTTCGTCTTTAAGAATTTTTAGCATAAAGTCTACATCTCCTAATCTCTTAAGACGATGGCACATCGTACTCTTAAAGTTTTCAAACGAAGGTCTTTTTGGCATATCCTCACCCACTTCTTTAATTATTTCTTCAGTTTCACGAGTATCCAACCCCACTCTGGCTACATGCCCAAGCCTGAGAACCGTCTTTTTGTTATAAAATTTATCAGCATATGACAACAGAACGTCGTATCTTAATCCACAGCGATTAATAAAAGCGTTTATAATGTCATACGGATGTTCAGCATCATAAGGTATATTATCCATCTGATACAAAAGATCCAGCGTTCGTAAATAGTCTTTGTTCTCTGCTGTTATTTCCGTCTTCGGCTGGCAAAGGGTTATATCAAGTTCTTTATCATATCTTGTCCCGCTACGTGCTGCGTTTGTAGCAATATAGCGCATATTAGGAACGCTTGTTGTAAGACCCATTCTATAAAACAGTCCGGAACCAGTCTCATATCCCCTGTCAGGTTCTATGTATTTTCTGTCAATAATTTTGCCCTTTTGAATTATTGTCTCTCCAAAGGCGGAAGTTCTTACACGATAATATATCCCCTTTTGAAATCTCCTAAGATTCTTGGACTTATCATCATCCATGATTCGTTTGATTGCGACGGAGACTGCCGCTGATGCCTTTTTCTCTTCCAATTCAAATTCTTCCATAAATTTTTGAGCAATATCCTCTGTATAAATAGGATCACCGTATTCTTGTCTGTCTATGTAATTTTCAACATATTCTATGTATGTCATAACTTACTCCCGATATATTCATTGGCATTTTCTGTTTTCTATTTGCCAAAAATTATATCATATAATAAGTTTACTTTCAACGGAATATAGCAAAAAGTCCGCCACTACATATTCATCAGCATCTCCTCAAACGCATCCTCGAATGTCGTGCCGTCATTGGCAAACCTGATCTTTACCTTCACATCCCCTACCTTTACCAGATAGGGATTGCCGACCTGACGCAGGTACTGCTTTACTCTCTTCTCCTTTGGCTGATTCCTGTCGATTCTGATATCCCGGATATCCTTTAATTCATCCAGAGATACATCATCAAAATCCGTATCAAGGTACTTTCTGTATTCTTCCGCTGTCATAAGCTCACCGCCTCTCATAAAAAACAACTTCCTGCCAATTTGGGAGGAAGTTAAACTCATCTGCTCCATATATTCAGGTCAGGCTTATACAGCGGAGCAAAAACTCCGCTGCATCGTGTCTGATCTGAAAATTAGTGTTTATCCGACAAAATGCATGTCGATGTCATTTATGTGGATATTTTCAATGCCCTTTGCTCTGCTGTAGCTTGATAGTACGCTGACAAGGCACTCCATAGAGTTCTCAGGGTCATCGCAGTCAACAGATACCACTTGAATGAGGGTATGCCCCTCTATGAAGATATGAAAAAAGAGATATTATGCTCCATCACGGATATCAAAGAGATCAGAGATAATATCAGAAGTATAACAGGAGAATACCGTGGCAATACTGAAACACATAGCAATTAAAAACACCCATTATGACGCAGCTCTCGATTATCTAACCATGCAGCATGATGAGTTCACAATGAAGCCGGTACTGGGCGCAGATGGGCGGCAGTTGCCCCGTGAGGAGTATCTTCTTGACGGAATAAACTGCAATCCCTATACCTTCGCTATGGAGTGCGAATCCGTAAACGCTACATTCCAGAAAAATTTAAATAAAGCGGATGT
>CAZNCH010000099.1:0-4396 GCA_964571555.1 uncultured Lachnospiraceae bacterium
TCTGGCGGCCCGTTGCATAACCGTTCATACGGCTTTGGTAATCGCCACGGAGCAGGCCGTCCACATTGAACTTGAAGAAGTATTCCTTTTTCTCATCCTGCGTCAGGAGCGCCCGCTGCATCGACTGTTCCCAGCGGCAGACCCATGGGTCAAGCGTGTACTTCACGAATTCCAGCGACTGCTGCTCGATATTGGAAAAGCTCGATTTCTCAAGGTCGCCGATCATGTGCGGCGGAATGCGGAAGATACGCGCAATCTCATCAATCTGGAACTTCCTTGTTTCAAGAAACTGTGCCTGTTCAGGTGAAATGGAGATAGGCGTGTACTTCATGCCTTCCTCCAACACGGCCACCTTGTTGGAATTGGAGCTGCCGCCGAAGGCTGCGTTCCAGCTGTCGCGTACTTTATCCGGATCTTTTACAACACCAGGATGCTCCAGAATGCCTCCGGGCGTCGCGCCGTTAGCGAAAAACTTAGCTCCGTATTCCTCGCAGGCAATCGCCATGCCGATGGAATTCTTGGCCATTGCAATCGGCGAGTAGCCAACCAGACCGTCGAAGCCGAGCCCTGGGATGTGAAGCACGTCATATGGAGAAAGCCGGACACGGCTTCCGTTCATTGTGTGCGCCTCCTCCTGTGAGGTCTGGTACTCGTAATAAAGGTGTCCATCCTCGTCGCGGTCGACCGTCATGCGGTTCGGCATGAGCGGATAGAGCGCCACCACTTCACCTTTGCCGTTTCGGATAATCTGCGCGTAGGCATTGCCCCAGAGCAGAAGATGCGTCATAAGTGTTTCTCGGAAAACAAAAGAGGTCATTTCCGGATTCGGCTCATCGTGCAGGATAAAGTAAAGCGGATGGTCGGTTGCCTTTTCCTTGCTGCCGTCGTCATCGCTTCGGTACAGATGAATTGGAAGTCCCGCAATCGCCTCAGAGAGAATCCGGACGCAGGAATAAACCGCCGTCATCTGCATGGCAGACCGTTCTGTCACGGCTTTCCCAGAGGTTGTGCCGCCGAATAGGAAGCGGTAGGTGCTGCCGGTCGTCGAATCGGTCGGCTTGTCGCGGCTCCGAAAAAGTCCAGAAAATATGCTCATAGCCATCCCTCCATTTCGTTTATGGCTTCCCGGAGTACGAGAAAGCCGATCAGTGTCAGTAGAATCATTTCATTGCCTATATGAATAAAATGCCTCTCGTGTCATACACGGAGGCTCCGTTATCGTTGCCACAGCGGATCGCGCGGTCAAGCGCCATGATGGTTGCCACGGCACCGTCGATTTTCTCTGTGGATTTTTCCTTGTCCGCCTTAATGTTTCCGGCAGGATCGGTGCGGATGAAGATGTTGTCCATCATCCAGCGGAGCACCGGGTGGCCGCCGTGGGCGATACGCTTTTCCAGCGTCAGCTTCATCAGTTCTTTGGTAGGTGGCGACATATCTTTGAATCCCTGTCCGAAGGGAACAATGGTAAAACCCATGCCTTCCAGATTCTGAACCATCTGCACGGCTCCCCAGCGGTCAAATGCAATCTCCCGGATGTTGAAACGTTCGCCGAGTCCTTCGATGAACTTTTCAATGTATCCGTAATGGATGACATTTCCCTCTGTGGTTTCAAGAAAGCCTTGCTTCTCCCAGAGGTCGTATGGGACATGATCACGCCGGACGCGGAGATCCATCGTATCCTCCGGCACCCAGAAGTATGGAAGAACCACGTATTTGTCATCCTCGTCAAGCGGCGGGAAGACCAGAACGAATGCCGTAATATCTGTGGTGGAGGAGAGGTCAAGGCCGCCATAGCAGACACGGCCCTCAAGGTCATCATCGCTGACCGGGAAAGCGCACGCATCCCATTTGTCCATTGGCATCCAGCGGATGGCCTGCTTTACCCATTGATTCAGGCGTAGTTGCCGGAAGGAGTTCTCCTCACCGGGATTCTGCTTGGCAGATTCGCAGGCGGCTTCCACCTTGTCGATGCCGACCGTGATACCAAGGGATGGATTGGCTTTCTTCCAGACCTTTGGATCAGTCCAGTCCTCGGTTGCTTCGGCCCCGTAGATGACCGGGTAGAAGGTCGGGTCAAGCTTCCTGCCGTCAAGAATGTCCTGCGCTTTCTGGTGAACCTCATAGCAGATGGAGTTTGTATCATTTCCAGCAGTCGTGATCAGAAAGTAGAGCGGCTGCATTCTGGCATCGCCGGAGCCTTTGGTCATAACATCAAAGAGCTTTCGGTTCGGCTGCGTGTGCAGTTCGTCAAAGACCACGCCGTGAATGTTAAAGCCGTGCTTTGAGTAGGCTTCAGCGGAGAGCACCTGATAGAAGCTGTTGGTCGGCTCGTAGATGATCCGCTTCTGGGAAGCAAGGATTTTCACGCGACGATTTAAGGCCGGGCACATCCGCACCATATCAGCAGCAACATCAAAGACGATAGTTGCCTGCTGGCGGTCAGCGGCGCAGCCATAGACTTCGGCGCGTTCCTCACCATCACCGCAGCAAAGGAGCAGGGCGATGGCAGCGGCAAGCTCAGACTTTCCCATTTTCTTTGGAATTTCGATATAGGCTGTATTGAACTGCCGGTATCCGTTTGGCTTTAAAACACCGAACAGGTCGCGGATGATCTGCTCCTGCCAGTCAATGAGTTCAAAGGGCTTTCCGGCCCACGTGCCTTTGGTATGAGTCAGGCTTTCAATGAACATGACGGCATAGTCGGCCATCTCTTTGCTGTAGGCGGAGGTTTTGGCCATGAAGCGGGTTGGCTTGTATTTTTTCAGTTTTCGCATTGCCATACAGACCGCCTCCTTCAGGGCAAAAGAAAAGACCGCCGAAGCGATCTTCAAATCTTTATCAGTACGAGAGAAAGAGCCGCGTGGCTCCTGTCTCCCGGAATTTTCATTCTTAGGTTTTGCTTAGTTGTAGTTGTTCAGAAGGATGCAAAGCGCAAGCTCTGCTTCCTTACAGGTGGGCTCGATGTCCCAGCCTCTGTCGTAGTTTGCCGCGACCGTTCCGTTGATCTTGATCATGAGTTTGGAAATCCTACCTTTATTGAGGCCGTAGATCTCGCTGGGCTCGTCATAGTGCTTTACCCAGTAGTGGCAGGCTGTGTATTTGTTCTTGTCAGCCGCATCAGGAATTCCGATGGTTCCTTCGCTCCACATGGTTTATGCCTCCTTCACCGTCATCTTGAATGCGGGAATCAGGGCATGCTCGTCGCTTCCGAAGTGGGTGCAGCGTTCCTTGACTCTTACGATTCCGTCCAGCGTGCAGCCGAGATCTTCGAACCTTGCAATGGTTTCGATGAGGCTTGAAAAGGTGGAGCTGATGGTGAATTCCTTCACGCCAAGCCTTCTGCAGTCTGCAAGGATGGTTTCAATATCCTCGTCCCAGATGACCTCGGCGAAGTTCGGCAGCTCGTTCCCGGCATCCTTGCTGTAAAGGTAAGCCTGCGCGAGTGTCCACTGCACTCCGATGTCGCTCCATTTCATTCCGGCCTTTGCGTTCTCAATCGCTTCAATTGTGTACTTCATGTTGGTTCCTCCGTTTTCCTTTTGTTTCCCTTTCGGTATGTACATATATCACTCTGAAGCCCTTTATTAGCAAGCGATTCAGGCAAAATATATGTGACAATCCTGCGGAAAAATCACAGGGCCAAACTGTGTATTTTAGCCTTCGCCGGTCAGGATGAAGTGTGCATATTCTGACCGGTGATCTTCGAGGTAGAGAACCAGTTCATAGAAGTCACGCTCATAGGCAAGGCGCTGAACCATGCCAATGTCAAACATGTTGGTAAGGCCGGTATCGCGGATGGCAAGAATCTGTTCTTTGATTTTCTGTTCCATGTCAATCCGCCACCTTCCGGACAAGGTCAACTCCGTAGATTACATTGAGGCCGGAGCCGTTGTCCCAGTTTACGAGGAGGGAACCGGTATCATCAATCCCGGTCACCGTTCCTTTGGTACCGATGGGCGGTGCCTGTACATCGTCCATCTGAAGAAGCTCCACACGTGTGCCAGCAGGATATCGGGAGCGGAGAGCGTCAAGCTCGTTTTGTCTGATCATTCGCATGTTACTGCCTCCTTCTCCGGAGCGCCGTTCTTCCAGCTGGAGTTGCCGGAGAGGTTCTTTAAAAGAATCTTGCGCTCTGCCTTGTACTCATTTCCGATGAAGCCCAGCCGCAGAAGAAAGCAGCGGAAGGCGTATTTCTCGTTGTCGACCGGTTTCTCTGTGGCATTGATCCGTTTCTGATCTTTGCTGAGTTTGCAGAGGGCGGCAACGAAGTGAAGGTAGGTTTTGATTTCATCTGGCGGGAGCATGGCCTCAAACCAAGGGAAGCTGATTTTGTCATCCTCGATGGAGAAGCCGAGATCATCAATACCGAGTGCCTTTTTGATGAGGCTTCCTTTGG
>CAZNCH010000099.1:4496-6611 GCA_964571555.1 uncultured Lachnospiraceae bacterium
TTGTCGCCTGTGATGTTGGAGATGGCACTCACCAGTGCCTTTCTTGCTGCTCCGGTTACGTTGTAGTTTGCTTTCATGGTATGTACCTCCGTTTATTTTGTTTTCCGAAGGCTTCCTGTTTGCCTTTCGGTACGTACATATATCACTCTGAAAGCCTTTATTAGCAAGCGATACCGGGCATATTCTGTAGTAAAACATCGACGAATATCAGGTGCGGAATTTGTGTATTATACAGTCTCAAAATCCACCTGCTTGGCAAGCTCGGAGTAGCTGATCCGTTCGCCGTTTCTTACGACATACACATTTTCCGCGTCATTCGTGTCCTCTACATAGCGGCGCAGAATAACAGAAGCGTACTTTGGATCAAGTTCCATCATGTAACAGATGCGGTTCAGCTGCTCGCAGGCCATGAGTGTGCTGCCAGAGCCGCCGAAGGTATCAATCACTACAGAGTTTTCTTGCGAAGAGTTCTGGATGGGATAGCCCAGAAGATCCAGCGGCTTTGAAGTCGGATGATCCTTATTGCGCTTCGGTTTGTCGTAGTTCCAGATGGTTGTTTGCTTGCGGTCGGAGTACCACGGATGTTTACCATTTTGTAAAAATCCATAGAGGATTGGCTCATGCTGCCATTGGTAATCGGAACGACCGAGCACAAGGGAATTCTTTACCCAGATGCAAACACCGGCGAGGTGGAAGCCTGCGTCAATGAAGGCTTTCCTGAAGGTGAGCCCTTCGGTATCCGCGTGGAAGCAGTAGGCGGCACCGCCTTTTTCGAGGTGGTCGGTCATGTTCTTGAATGCGGCAAGCAGGAAGTTGTAAAACTCCTCGCCCTTTAAGCTGTCGTTTTCAATGGTCAGACCGTCTGAGGCTTTGAAGGAAACGCCGTAGGGCGGATCAGTCAGAATCAGGTTGGCACTCTTTCCATCCATGAGCAGGTTCACATCGTCGGCAGAGGTGGCATCGCCGCACATGAGACGATGCTTTCCAACAGTCCAGATGTCGCCGCGTTCCACAAAGGAGGCTTTCTCCAGAGCGGCGGTCAGATCAAAGTCGTCATCCTTGACATCCTTATCCGCACCGCCATCGAGGAGTTTCTCCAGTTCATCGGCACCAAAGCCGAGAAGTGAGAGATCAAAAGCGGAATCCTGCAGATCGGATAATTCCACGGACAGCATTTCTTCATCCCAGCCTGCGTTTAAGGCCAGCTGATTGTCCGCAAGAATATAGGCGCGTTTCTGTGCCTCTGTCAGGTTTTCGGCAAAGACGCAAGGCACGTTTTCATAGCCTTCCGCGCGGGCGGCTTCGATTCTGCCGTGTCCGACGAGGATGTTGTAGTCAGCGTCAATAACGGCGGGGCTTACAAATCCAAATTCCCGGAGGGATGCACGAAGCTGTGCAATCTGTTCTTTACTATGCGTCCGGGCATTCCGGGCGTAAGGCACCAATTTATCAATGGGTACCTGTTCCAATTTCTGTGTGTTCATTTACATTCCCTTTCTGGCCTGCAGGAGCCGTTCCATCACGTCGTCCTGTGGATTGAGCCCGCTGTATTCGGCAGAGCAGTTTTCCTTGACGATCTGAAAGATTTCATTCCACAGGCGGCTTGCCTGATTCATGTAGTTGATGCCAATGTTGATGAAGGGTGAAGGGATCGGCTTCCCAGTCGTCGGGTGCTTGGAAAGGTATCCGAGCCGAGTGGTCATCTCTTCGCACTGAATCCAGCGGGCGGAGCACATCGCGTAACGCTCTAAGAGCTGTGGAGACACCGCTTTTGCTACGCCGAGCTTATCCAGCCATTCCCATGTTTCCCGATAGATATCACCAGCTTCCAGGGTGGAGCCGTCATGCTGTTTGGCAGATAGAAAGTCATGCGGGGTTGGCATGTCCTCGCCTTCGACATCCGGTATGTCCAGCACAGTGAGATCTCTGCCGCCTGGATTTCCGTTTTCGTATTTTTCTTTGACGGCGGTCTTTTTCCGGCCCGCACCGGGACGTCTGCCGCCGCGACCACCTGTGTTATTTGATTTTGTCGGCATGATTTTTAACCGCCTCCTTTATTACCCGTTTGAAATCGCCTTTTTTGCACGCAAGAGGGGGCGCCGTTTTCCGCAGCAT
>CAZNCH010000100.1:0-2225 GCA_964571555.1 uncultured Lachnospiraceae bacterium
ACTCTTGATAGGCCTCAAAACGGTACAGGATTTCGACAATGTGGAAAGCCAGCGGTTGGTGCTGAAGCGCAGGATAGCGGCAGCAACCGGAGAGGAAAAAGAAAAACTGGCTGGATTGCTCGATAGTCAAGAGCATCTGTGGACTCTGCTGGAGGCGGACAGGCAATTCAGAGCGAACGCCATCGACTGGCTGAAAGGCATGGAGGACAGGAGAGCAACAAGTCAGATGTTATTGACTGGTCTCGACGCTGGGCTTCTACGCGCATGGTTTGTCGAAGGGACAATCGACGGCGATACGCTCACATGCCTCTGGCTGGACGGCACTACCACAGAATCCACGATAACACGCACAGGAAAACGGAAGCCCAGTCACCATAACAACAGGAACACATCGAAAGGAGATTTTTAACCATGATGAACACAAGCCAAGCTACAGCCCAAGCCACCAGCACCACACCTACCTCTTACAGACCTTCCCGCCCAGTGAGACGCATCGAGCCGACACAGCCCTTCCAGTCAGCTGGAACACCTACCATCCGAACGATAGCGGCGGTACCCGTGACCTCGAAAAAGCGAGTCGCTGGCTACGCTCGTGTGTCCACCGAGCTTGAGTCGCAGGAGGGCAGTTACGAGTTACAGTGCCAGCATTACACCGACTACATCAACGAGCACGAGGACTGGACGCTGGTCAAGGTCTATGCCGACGAGGGTAAAACAGGCACTTCCACTCGCAGGAGAACGGAATTTCGGCAGATGATTAAGGACGCCGAGGAGGGCAAAATCGACTTAATCATAACAAAGAGCATCTCCAGATTTGCTCGAAACACCGTTGACTGCCTCGAAACGGTGCGAAAGCTGAAAAGCCTCCCCAAGCCAGTGGGCGTGTATTTCGAGAAGGAGAACATCGACAGCTTGGATGGTAAGAGCGAGTTGATTCTCACAATCCTCAGTTCTTTGGCTCAAGATGAGTCTCGCTCGATAAGTGAGAACATCAAATGGTCTTTTCAGAAGCTCTATGAGCAGGGCTACGTCAACTGTCCCACCTGCAGGCTTCTCGGCTACGACACGGTTATAAACCATACCACCGGCGAGAAGAAGATTGTCATCGAGCCGATAGGCGCAAGCGTGGTCAAAATGATCTACGACGAATTCCTGGCTGGCAAAGGCTACTCGGAGATTGCCCACAGGCTGGAACAGCTGGGCGCGAAAACGGGAGCTGGCAAAGCAAAATGGAACGAGTCCGCCATTCGCCGCATCCTTGCAAACGAGAAGTACGTCGGAGATGTGATTACTCAGAAGGGCTTTACCCGTGATTTTCTCACACACGAAAGGCTCAAGAACGACGGTCAGCTTCCGCAATACATCGCCGAGGGGCATCACGAAGCAATCATCGACAGGGAGACATGGCTGGCTGCGCAGGAGAGGCTCAAGCAGGGCTTATCCAATCTTCCAGCCGGGAACGGCGCGACCACCGCAGAAACGCGTCAGCACCAGCACCACAGCAACCGCACCGTGTTCTCCACGAAGCTCTACTGCGCCAACTGCGGAGCGAAGCTCATACGCAGGAGCACGATTACCAGTCAAACGTGGCGCGGAGAGAAGCGTTATTACATCTGGCGGTGCAGGAATGCCGAGGGCAGAGGGCAAAGCGAGTGCTCTTGCAGTTCTATCCCGGAGCTGGTGCTGGAACAGACCTTCATGGAGATGCTGGCGGGGATGAGTCATAGGCCTACGGAGGAACTTGAAGCGGAGTTCAGACTAGCGAACGGAATCACTGCCCCCAACGATAGTGCCGAACAGCTTGAGCTGGAAGCTATCCAGACTCAAATCGAGTCGATGTCATCTGACCCTGAACTCTACGCCGACATGCTGGAGGACCTCCAGATTAGAAAGGCTGAGTTAGAAGCGAACCTCCACAGCCTTGACTGGTCGGTGGTAAGTCCGCTTAAGGCTTCGGCTTTCGACTGGCTACTCGAACAGCTCAAAACAATCCAGCCTTTCGATTCCAGCAAGACCACGATTCCGTTCCGCGCTGATATTTACGAACGTTGTGTGGAGCGTGGAGAAGTGCGCGAGGTGTGGGATGCAACCTCCGAGGGTAGCAAAAAGCTGGTGGACATCGCAATTCGCTACACCTTCACCTGTGGTCTGGAAGCCATCGCCTACGGCAACAGACGGTCGGTCTCCACGGCGAGGGAGCGGGCTGATAGGATGGACAGCGAGAG
>CAZNCH010000100.1:2325-6561 GCA_964571555.1 uncultured Lachnospiraceae bacterium
CCAACGACGACGATCAGCATTCCGTTCTCAGTTCGCACCAGCTGATAGACTACGCGCAGACCCGCACCTCTTAGTTTGATTTTCAGAAAGCCGGCCAGATCGCTTCCGAGCGTCTTACCATAACCACCCTCTTGAGCGGGCACTGGGTTTTGAGCGACTTTGGCTATCGCTTTACGGACGAGAACTCTCTGGCTTGGACCCAAGCCTTGGAAATCCTTCTCGACTTCCGGAAGGTATAACACGCTCCAGTTGCCGTTCTTTGCGGGTGCTGTGGCTTGAGCGGCTTGGGCGTCAGGCGTCTCTTTGTCTTTCTTGCTCATTCGATTTCCACCTCATCGGCATCAACGAGGTCTTCAGCAGTGAAGCCGAACTTCTTATCGATTTCCTCCTGGGAGACGAGAGTGGATTTATCAAAATGAGCCATGCGCTCTGCAGCGAGGGTGAGAAGGCGAGCGTCGTTCACTTCATCCATCAAATCCATGTACTCGGTGGGAGAGAGGAGCACACACTCGGCGGCGTTGTTTTTTATGACAACCTTGGGACCATTGTGTTTTACGTCGTTAAAAATCTTCCCGGCAAGGCCGCGGTTAAAGTGCGAAATCGGCACTGTGTTTTCGATTGCGCCACGAATAGATTCCATAATTCATAACCTCCTTGTGGAATTCGAGCCGTTCTCAGCTCAATTCTATTATACTCAGGCTCAGCTGATTTGTCAATAGGTAAACTGCAAAATTCACTGACTTGACAACTAATAATTTTGTTAGTGATGAATAGGCAATGTCGTTCTCTCCCTTTGCCACCCCTCTATAACGTCTGGGTTTGTTGTATGCCATTGTGGAGAGGAATACCACGACGGCAGAACAAGCTTCACATTTTCTTCCTCTCCCTTTCCAACCCACAACAACATAGTGGTCAGTTGTATGCCATAAGGGAGCGATGTTGTACCAGATGCAATGAAACGAGTGAAGTAGAGTGAAACAAGTTCATCAACCGTCGATAGGTCGCTCCGTAATTCCAAGGATGCAAGGATGCATGCAATTCGTGGGGGTACCCCCAACACTGCAAAAGAGGGCGGCTTTGCATCCTTGGCTCAAAGCCGTTCTCTCCAAGCAATATAGATAATGTTTCCCCAGCGGCCGATTATGCGAGGCAGCTTTTTTTCTCGGCAGAAGCATGCAGGAGGAGCATTTGCAGCGCATCGTCTTTCGCTCTCTCGTCGGCGTCCCTAGATGCCATGACCAGCCGTCTCTCATACTCCGACAGCGTCGAGTCTTCAAGGTCTTGTCGGCCAAGCAAAAAGTCTACCGTGACGCCGAACAAATCCGCAAGCTTCAGAAGCATCTCAATCGACGGCTGCCTGGTTCCGCACTCATATCTGGAATACACAACCGAAGAGCAGCCAATGTAGTCAGCTACCTCCTGCTGCGTAATCTTTCTCTTCGTCCTAATCTCTTTCAGGTTCATAGCTACCTCCAGTTGATGAATGAGATCTGCACACTTATTATATCTCCTATTTGGCAATTATATTTTACCGTATTGGTAGAATCGGCTTGACGCAATACCGAATTGGTAGTATACTGATACCAAACAGGTATGTGCGAAAGGAGTGAACGGTTGCAGCCGATGGAAAGAAAAGTGTTTGACTACTATTCCAATGTCCGCCCACGCAAGGTTGACTGGCTGTGGTATCCGTATATCCCATATGGCAAGCTCACCGTGCTGCAAGGCGACCCCGGCGATGGGAAGTCCACGTTCATACTCCAGATTGCCTCCCTGCTCTCGAAAGGGCTACCGATGCCGGACGGGTATCGAGTCAAGGAGAGCCAGAACATTATCTACCAATGCTCCGAGGACGACCTTGCGGACACTGTCAAGCCAAGACTAATCGCTGCCGGCGCTGACTGTGCCCGCATTGCGTTTATTGTGGACAATGATGAAAGGCTGACGCTGGAAGACGAGCGGATAGAGAAAACGCTGGAAGCTACAAAGGCAAGGTTGCTCATCATCGACCCAATCCAAGCATATCTGGCGCAGGACTACGATATGCAGAACGCAATCAGGATGCGCACGGTCTTGGGCGGATTATCCGACCTTGCCGCGAAATACCGATGCGCTATCGTGCTTGTAGGGCATATGAACAAGGCATCCGGCGGCAAAGACCTGTATCGCGGACTTGGGAGCATTGATATTGCAGCCATCGCCAGAAGCGTTCTGATGATTGCTCGTGACAAGGAGAACCCGGAGATTCGATATATGATTCCCATCAAATCCAGTCTTGCGCCGGAGGGGTGCGCCATTGCGTTCTCACTCTCACGCGAGGCCGGTTTTCAGTGGGATGGCCTGCGCAGCGTCGATATTCACGAGCTACTTTCCGATGAGCCGGAGCACGATAAGAAGATTGCTCTTGCATGTAAGTATCTCGATGAAATGTTGAATGCGCATGACATGGCCAGTACCGCGATATATGACAAGATGCAGCGCATGGGTATCGGGAAACGAACTGTTGCAAACGCGAAACAGAAGATGCATATTACATCCTACCGAAAAAACGGTACTTGGTACTGGAAACTCCCTACTACTCCCGATAAGGAAACGCATACGACGGGAGGTAACGCTGATGAGTAGCCGACCGCTGGAACAACGAAAGATCAAGTTTGTACAGGCGGCGGCTCAGACAGCGACGGAAACAAAACCGGGACGCCGAATTCTGCGAACGGCGGCGTACTGCCGTGTGTCCACCGAGTCGAAGGAGCAGGAAACGTCGTTCAACAGTCAGGTTACCTACTATACCGATAAGATAGGCTCAAACCCGGACTGGACGCTGGTCAAGATTTATGCCGACCCAGCCGTTTCCGGGACGAGCCGCCGTAATCGCATACAGTTTGATGAGATGCTCTACGACTGCATCCATGGGAAAATCGATCAGATCATGACCAAGAGCATGAGCCGATTCGCCAGAAATCAGCTGGACTGTCTGGCTGTTATCCGTCTGCTCAAAGGCTTGCATCCACCCGTTTCTGTGATTTTTGAGGATGATAAAATCGACAGCACAGATCTGTCAACCGAAGTCGTTATGACGATCTTCTCCATGCTTGCGGAGCAGGAGAGCGCGAAGAAAAGCGATAACGTGCGGTGGGGTCTTGATCGCCGCCGGGACACAGGACACTACTTAACGCCCGTTCACAATCTGCTGGGTTTCGATAAGACGAAAGCGTTCAACAAAGACGACCGCGAGATGATCATCGTTGAGGATGAAGCGAAGGTCGTGCGCTGCATCTACACAATGTTCCTTATCGGCTACAAGCTGTCAGAGATCGCCGTTCAAATGACCATGGCGGGTGTGGCGACGAGTAAAGGCAATACGACGTGGAACACAAGCTCGGTGCTCGGCATCCTGAGAAATGAGCGTTACGCCGGGGATGTTCGCACGAACAAGACATATCGTGAAAACTACCGCATTCATCATACCGTTCAGAACAAGGGCGAGCGGGAGTACGTTTATGAGACAGACCACCATCCCGCCATCGTTTCACACGCGGAGTACGAGATGGCGCAGAAGCTCATTGCTTCTCACAAATTTGGTTACGACCCTTACGTCACGGGCTCCTACTGCCTGCGTGTGATTGAGAAAGGGCTGTTCAAGGGCTTTATTCCCATCAATATCCATTGGGCGGGCTCCGAGCTGTCGGAGTACATCGAGCTTGCGCGCACTGTGGAGCTGGATTGCTCTCAGAATGCCCCTGTGAAAAAAGTCAGGTGTTATCCGGGCTTTGAGGTTGTGCGGCCGGAGGACATCGGTCATGGCAACAAGCCCGGGTTAAAGATTACCCCGCGGACGCTCACGCTCAATACGGCTTGTCTGTCGCTTGTGTCCGGCGAGTCTTCCGACTACATCGAGTTTCTCTTAAATCCGCTGGAGAAGCTGTTGGCAGTTCGTTTCACCGAGGAGCAGATGCCCGGTGCTGTCAGATGGAAAAGGGTAAACGACGGCAAGTGTACGACCGTCGCAATCGGCTGCGCCGGTTTTTCGGAACTGCTGTATAAGCTGATGAACTGGCCGAAATTGTGGAATACGACGGTGCTCGGACAGCCCTTTGTCCGCAACGGCGAGACGGTTCTGCTGTTCGGCTTGGAGCAGTATGAAATCAACGCTCTTCCGTATGAAAGGGTGAAGAAGAAAGCGGCGCGCGCCAGTACGGACGTATATTACGATATCGAGCTGATGATCGCCCAGCA
>CAZNCH010000101.1:0-6492 GCA_964571555.1 uncultured Lachnospiraceae bacterium
ACAAAGGTGCCATACAAGGCTATCATGCGTTATATCCTTCATTACACAAAGCCGGGTGATATTGTGTTTGACGGCTTTTGTGGTACTGGTATGACTGGGGTAGCAGCACAGATGTGCGGTTGCCCAGATGCGGGTTTCAAGTATCAGCTTGAGCAAGAAATGGGTGATGTTACATGGGGGGCCAGAAGAGCCGTTTTGGTTGACTTGTCTCCAGCTGCTACATATATTTCGTCTGTATACAATACTCGTGTCGATTTAGACGCCACAAGAAGAACAGCAATGAAGTTGCTTGATGAATGTAGAGAACAACAGCACTCTATAACGCTCCGAATACGATAAATCATTATCTTTTTCTTCTTCCGGAAGTTCATCTAATGCTTCATCGTAACTTGCTACGATTTCGGATAATCTTTCTTCCGCTTTCTTAAGGGCTTCTACGGCTTCACTCATATACCTTGCCTGAGCGAGTTCAAATGGTATAACATGTCCAATCCATCCCTCCTGTACTTCTTGATCTTTACCATTGGGTTTTAATAATGCCAAACTAACGTAATATGCAAGCTTTTCGTCGGTTTCTACAACATTAGGAGTACCAACATCCCCTATTCTTGTCATAAGAATATCGCCCTTTTCTGGACGCACCTTATAATCCCTTTCGTAGGCTTCTTCTGATATGTATTTTTCAGATGTCATTGTTGCTATATTTTCAACAGAGAGAAACATAATTCCCTCATCTTGATAGTCTGGTGTTTGGTGAACTCCATCATGTACTCCAGCCACATCGGATAACTTACGCTGTTCCCAAGAATATGTTTGATTTTATTCGCGTTTGAGAATATAATTAGAATAACTATTAATTGCAACATATAGGTGGAGAATGCATGAAATATAAATCAATTCGAGAAATGGCGGATGAATGGGGAATATCCAAAAGGCGTATACAGGTGCTATGTTCGGAAAACAGAATCGAAGGCGCAGTAAGAATAGGTTATTCGTGGGCAATTCCAGCAGATGCCAATAAGCCTGAAGATGCAAGAATAAAGAGTGGAAAATACAGAAAAAACAAGAATGATGACAAATCATAATTGGTTTATAGGAGGGATTACAAGATGTATGGAAAAGCTATTGATTTCCTACCTGCTCCTTTATCTTAACCCTTGTGAATGCCCTCAAATGCTTGATTTTACAGGCTTTGAGGGCATTTTTAATTTGAGAGGAAACTATCGTAACTTATCATAAAATGGTGTAATTTGATGAAAAAAGTGTGTAGTAAAGTGTGTAGTAATTCGTAGGAAGGATACGCTAAATATCAAGAGTGGCAGTTGATTCGTCCATGTGTTTGTAGAGATACAGATGCATGGACTTTTTTATTTTGGTTACCGGCACAGATGCCGGAGAAAGAGAGGATTATATGACAGAGAAGATTAGAGAATACAGTATGAACGGAGCACTGATTATCGGTGTGGATAATGGCTACGGAAATATGAAAACAGCCAGAAGATGCTTTAAGACAGCAATTGCAAAGTATGACAGCGCACCTGTGTTAAGCAGAGATTATATCGAGTACGATGGTGGATATTATGTCATTGGAGAGGGAAGAAAGGGTTTTGTGGCAGATAAGCAGACTGATGACGACAATTATATGCTGACACTTGCGGCTATTGTAAAGGAACTGGAAGCAAGAGGAATGACAGACTCTGTAAACAGGGCAAGGATTCATCTTGCAGCTGGGCTTCCTCTTAAATGGGTGCAGGCACAGAGGGAGGACTTTAAGAGATATATGCTTAGAAACAGCAGTGTGGAGGTCGGCTATAAGGACAGACTTTATTGTATTGAGTTTGCAGGATGTACGGTTATGCCGCAGTGTTACTCGGCAGTGACAGAGAATCTGAAGGATTTTGCAGGTGTAACGCTTCTTGCAGATATTGGAAACGGTACCATGAATCTGATGTATCTGAATAACGGTAGACCAATGGAAAGCAAGGCATGGACCGAGAAGCTTGGTGTGTTCCAGTGCTTTCAGAAGATTCACAATATGGTGCAGGACAAAACGGGAGACAATCTTATGGATGATGTAATTGATAATATTCTCCGTAGCGGGAAGATTGAACTGCCGGAGCCCCATGCATCACTCGTGGAAAAGGCAATTTGTGACTATGTGGAGGAGATTTTCCAGAAGCTTCGTGACCATGAATATAATGAGAAGCTGATGAAGGTTTACTTCATGGGTGGCGGAGCAAGGCTGGTTGAAAATTTCGGCGAGTACAATCCTGAAAATACAGTCTTTAACAATGATATCCGTGCTAATGCAAAGGGCTATGAGTATTACTGCTATATGCTTTTAAGACATCAGGAAAGAGCAGGCAGAAGGTAGGTGAGGCAATATGACAAAGCACTACAGGAATCACAACATCCGTTTCAATATGACGGATGAGGGAGGCGTGCAGGCGTGGGAACGCCTGCATTCCGCTGAAGTGGAACAGGACTTTAAGTCGCAGAATGCTTTTGTGGTGGCTGCGATTAATGATTATTATGAAAGGCATCTTGCCAAGAAAAACGATCCATATCTGGAGAGTCGGGAAAAGGAAGATGCCTTTGCAGACAGACTGGTGCAGACTGTGGAGCAGAAGCTTCTTTCAAATCTTCCGGCACTTGCAGCCATGTATCAGATGCAACAGCAGGCATTTTTTCAGGCGGGACTGCAGGCTGGTGGGATAATGCCTTATCCGTATCAGCAGGGAAATCCGGGAGCTGAGGCATCGGTGGGGGTAAAGCTAGTTACGGAACCGATACAGGGCAGTGAACAACCGATAGAAGTTGTAAAGCAAGAACTGTCGGAGCCAGAAGAGAATGAGTTTCTGGATTACTCGTTTGGTGTGTAAATTATGGATTCGTGTTGATTTTCAATTGATAAAAGAAGAAGTGGCATGATATAATTAACCACACAATGAGTGTGTGAGATAAAGGTTCAGATACCACTTCGAACGGTGGAAGAGTGGGAAGCGGGTCGAAGAAAGCCTCCTGAGTATATTCCACGGTTGAAAAAGTATCAGATTATGTATGAACAGCAATTTGGGAAGCAAAACAAGAAGGAACACGATGATACTGTTTGAGGTCACAGTTTGTGACCTCAGAATGAGTACACAGATTGTAGACTTGAAGTCGCAATTTGCGACTTCAAAAATGGATTGGAGGATTCGATGGCAAAAGATAATAGTGAATTGATTGACGTAAATTCAGATGTAAAGGATAGGGTTATGGAAGTGAGTCATATTCAGAGTCTTATATATGTTATTAGAGGAAAACAGGTAATGCTCGATAGTGACTTGGCAATTTTGTATCAAGTTGAAACAAAAACTTTTAAGAAACTTTGAATACTATTCGGAGGCCCCCTATCTTTCCACAGAAATCGCATCCGCTATGGTGGAAGGGGTTCAGAGTAAAAATGTCGGAACAGGGGGGGCAGTGATTCGTCGGGAGCAGTGAATCAGGAAATGCTGGAACAGCTTCTTGCCGCATTAAATGCACCGAAGAAAGTTTGAAGGAGACCAGCTATGAATGAGAAAGGAAGAAACCCGGTGTTGCCGCCGGAGATATGTATTGCAGACGGGGAAGCCCATGTATTCGGAAACAGGCTGTATGTGTACGGAAGCCGGGATTTAGACGACACAACGTATTGCAGTGAGCAGTACAATGTTGGTTCCACAGAGGATATGGAACACTGGACGGTTCACGAAAAGTCCTTTGATGGAAATGATGTGCCGTGGATTCATGATAAAAAGGGAAAGGACTATCCGGTAACGGATATGGATTTGAAAAATCCGACGCCGATGTTTCAGCATATGATAAGTACAATGCCGGCATTCATCCGATTCCTGATTAAGATTTCAGGGAAGAAAAACCTGAACATGGGAAAACTGATGCCAAACCAGCAGTATGTGTTTGCACCGGACTGTATTGAGAAAGACGGAAAATACTACCTCTATTTTTGCATGACAGGCAATTCGGAAGGCGTTGCGGTTTCCGACAAACCGGAAGGTCCGTTTGAAAATCCCGTACAGATGCCCAGCGGGGGAATCGATCCGGTAATCTTTATTGGTGATGACGGGAAAGCCTACTACTATTGAGGACAGTTCCGTGCTTGCGGCGTACCGCTGAACGAGGATATGGTCTTCTTTGACGATGAAAACGTAGTACACCGGATTGTCACAGGGGAAGAACACGGTTTCCACGAAGGAAGCTCCCTGCGGAAGCGAAACGGCATTTATTATTAAGTATATCCGTGTGTGTACCGGGATAAAAAACTGACCTGCCTTGCCCTATGCAACGTCGAAAAGTCCGTTAGGGCCATTTACTTATCAGGGGATAATTATTGATAATGCCAAATGCGACCCGAAATCCTAGAATATACACGGCAGCATTCAGGAATATGAGGGGCAGTGGTATGTGTTCTATCACCGTTCTTCGGGAAACAACGAGTATCACAGATGTTTATGTGTGGAAAAAATCAATTTCAATGGGGACGGAAAACTTACGGTTTTGGCAGATGGAAAAGCAATTGCGGAAGCAGAGCCGGGAACCTATGAAATCAAAGTAACCTGTAAAGTAGATGTGGTACTGCATTCCGTGACCATTCAGTAAAGGAAATGCAAACCTATTCTTACAATAAATAACTCAAAACTATAATACGAAAAGAAAAATATATGCTATCTTTATCCAAAAGAGAAAGATTTGCAGGAGGATGAAACATGGAAACAGCAAAAATAAAAGAATTGGTCTCCAAAATGACTCTGGAGGAGAAAGCATCTTTGTGTTCCGGGCTTGATTTCTGGCACACAAAAGGAGTGGAACGTCTCGGAATCCCTTCGGAAATGGTATCAGACGGACCTCACGGACTCCGCAAGCAGGACGATAAAGCAGACCATTTGGGAATCAACGACAGCATTCAGGCTGTTTGCTTTCCAGCGGGATGTGCAACCGCATCCAGCTTTAACCGTGAGCTGGTGACAAAACTTGGAGAAACACTGGGGGAAGAGTGTCAGGCAGAAAATGTAAGCGCAATCTTAGGCCCGGCTATGAACATTAAGCGTTCCCCGCTGTGCGGACGTAATTTCGAATACTATTCAGAGGACCCGCTTGTGTCAACGGAAATGGCAGGTGCGCTTGTCCACGGCGTCCAGAGCAAACATATCGGAACAAGTCCGAAGCATTTTATGGCAAATAACCAGGAATATCACCGCTTAACAAGCTCTTCAGAAATGGATGAACGCACCATGCGTGAAATTTACCTTGCTTCTTTTGAAGGAATGGTAAAGAAGGAAAAGCCGTGGACCATTATGAACGCATACAACAAGCTGAACGGCACATACCTTTGTGAAAACAAAGAAATGCTCACAGATGTGCTCCGCAGGGAATGGGGATTTGACGGCTATGTAATGACAGACTGGGGTGCGATGAATGACCGTGTGGAAGCTCTGAAAGCAGGCTGCAATCTGGAAATGCCGTCCTGTGAAGGCGCTACGGATGCGGAAATCGTTGCCGCAGTACAGGACGGAACACTGGATGAATCTGTACTGGACAAGTCCTGTGAAGAATATTTGAATGTTATTTTCAAATATGAGGAAAACAGAGACAAAAACGCGGTATTTCAGCATGAAAAAGACCATGAGACAGCCCGGGAAATCGAAGAGGAGTGTATTGTGCTTCTGAAAAATGAGGATGCGCTTCTCCCGTTGTCCGCAGACAAAAAGGTGGCTTTTATCGGCAAATACGCCGAGAAACCACGCTATCAGGGCGGCGGAAGTTCCCACATCAACAGCTTTAAAACAGAATCTGCAATGGACGCCGTAGAATTTCTCGCAACTGTAAAAAAGGAAAACATCACATTTGCCAAAGGCTTTGATGATGTTGAGGATAAAGCGGATGAAGCATTGGCTGCAAAAGCCGTAGAGGCTGCTGCAAATGCGGACGTGGCGGTAATCTTTGCCGGACTGCCGGACAGCTTTGAATCCGAAGGGTATGACCGGAAGCATCTTGGGATGCCGAACTGCCAGAACGCACTGATTGAAGCGGTGGCGGAAGCACAGCCGAACACCATTGTTGTGCTTCACAACGGCGCTCCGGTAGAAATGCCGTGGCTCGGAAAAGTAAAAGCCGTGCTGGAAGCCTATCTGGGCGGACAGGCTGTGGGCGGTGCAGTGGTCAATGTGCTTTACGGAAATGCAAATCCAAGCGGACGATTGGCGGAAACATTCCCACTTCGGATACAGGATACGCCATGCTATTTGAATTACGGCGGAGAACATGACAAATCGGTTTATTCAGAGGGCGTATTTGTGGGATACCGCTATTACACATCCAAAGAAATGGAAGTCCTGTTCCCATTCGGATACGGATTGTCTTATACGACCTTTTCTTACGGCAATCTTACGGTGGACAAAAAGGAGTTTAAGGAAAGCGAAAAACTGCTGGTATCCGTAGACGTAACAAATA
>CAZNCH010000102.1:0-6363 GCA_964571555.1 uncultured Lachnospiraceae bacterium
AATAAAGGAATTGAGAGATGATCAAAACGAAAGTTTTAATCTTATCCTTAATTGCAATGGTCTGTTTATGCTTATCCTCTGTTTGGATCTCCACGCAATGGGTGGCCGCCTTGCTGCACTATCCTTCATTATTCGGGAAGCCGCTTTTTTTCATGGATCAAACGCCCATTTATGCGCCGAAGTTTCTAAATTGGTGGTACTTGTATGGCGCACAAGCGCCAAAAGCCTTTGATCGGGCCGCTATTGCTGTTTATGCGGGGACCGGTTTATTTCTTTTCTTTGCATTGGCTGCCGCCGTCTGGCGATCACGAAAACCAAAAGAGCTGTCTTCACACGGAACGGCTCGGTGGGCAGACCTGGATGACATAAAAAAGACCGGATTGCTGGACAATGAGGGGGTCATCCTCGGCAAGACAGAAGAAGGTTACTATTTGCGGCACAATGGCCCGGAACACGTTATGCTCATGGCTCCGACTCGTGCCGGGAAAGGCGTGTCCATCGTTATTCCAACTCTTCTTTGCTGGCCCCACAGCGTGTTGATCACAGACATCAAAAGCGAAAATTACGGCATTACCGCAGGATACAGAAAAAGCAATCTTGGCAATAAAGTATTAAAATTTGATCCCACCTCCATGGATAAATCCTCGGTGCGTTACAACCCCCTGGACGAAATCAGACTATCTACAAAAAATGAAGTTCGGGACGTGCAGAACATTACCGACATGCTCGTTGATCCGCATGGGAAGGGCGATCTGGACCATTGGAGTAAAACGGGCCACGCCCTGCTTGTGGGCGTCATGCTGCATCTGAAATACACGATGAAGGACAAGGCTACTTTATCCGCAATGGCAACCTTTCTATCAAATCCCGTGATGAGTTTTGAGCAGACGCTGATCCTAATGATGCAGACAAAACATACTTCTAACAAAGCCCAATTCAAAGAGATTTACGGCTTTGATTCCCTTACTCATCCTGTTGTTGCCCAATCGGCCAGGGAACTATTGAATAAAAGCGACAGGGAGCGCAGCAGTGTTTTATCGACGGCCATGTCTTTCCTAGAGTTATATCGTGACCCGGTCGTTTCTTATAACACAGCGGTCAGCGAATTCAGCATTGCGGATCTGATGCACCATGACCAGCCGGTATCATTATACTTGCTTGTGCCTCCGTCGGATATCAATAGAACAAGGCCATTGATAAGAATGATACTTAACCAGGTCGTTTGCCGTCTTACCGAAACGATGCAATTTAAAGACGGAATACCTGTGAAGCAATACAAACATCGTCTTTTGCTGCTTCTCGATGAATTCCCGGCCCTGGGACGGCTTGACGCTTTTGAAACATCCCTGGCCTTCATTGCCGGATATGGCCTTACGGCTTTGTTGGTCATTCAATCCATGAACCAATTAAACAAAACGTATTGTATCAATAATTCCATCACGGACAATTGCCACGTGCGGGTCGTGTTTACGCCCAATGACGGCACAACGCCGGATTTTATTTCAAAAATGCTCGGTACTAAAACGCAGCTCGTGGAAAATAAGAGTTACAGCGGCCACAGGCTTAGCGCCTGGCTGGACAAAACATCGATCTCAACGACGCAAATCAGCCGGGCGTTGTTGACCCCAGGTGAAGTATTACAATTGCCCAAAGACCGAGAAATCATATTTGTCGGCGGCAGACCACCCATCATGGCCCACCTTAATTTTTATTTCCGAGACAAAAACTTTGCCAAAAGACTTATGGAAGCGCCAGTCAACAGCGATGTGCTGATGTATAAGCCAAAAGATAACTTATTAGTCCTTGATTTCAGCATCGATGACGCTTTCCCGGGGGCGGATATCGATAAAATTAAAAAAATGCCGGAATACAAACAATATTTCCCCAAAGACGATGCAATCGACAAAGTCAACGACCTCAAGCACTTTGCGGCAGCAAAAGATACGCCGCCGCCATGGCCAGCAGATAAACCAATTTCATCCATAGAGGTATTTTAGCCAATGAGGAAGAACAAAAAAACTGATTGTGTGGCGACGATAGTGAGAATGCCTAAAAACCTTTATCTTCAATGCAAGGAATATAGGTATCTCCATGGAAAGCCGGCGTCCATGAATTCTGTTATTGTCAATGCAATTGAAGAGTATTTTTCGCCGGAGTCGGCGTTTCAGACAGAAGCAGCCATTGCAAAACGTTTTGACCGGCAAGATCGTTACCTAAAATTATTACTGAAACAAATTGAGATAGTGACCGAAATGGGTGCCCTCTTTATCAGAGGTTACTTAACCACATCACCTGAACTGCCAGACGATCAAAAGGCGGCGGCGGCGGCGCAAGCGAGCCGGAGATGGCTGACCTTTATGAAAATTTTGTCTGGCAAGATATCCGGAGGGGATACCCTGCTTAAAGATCTTCAAGAAGACAAAATCTTCACACCTGAAGATTTCGAGCAGAATATCGGCAAGATTACAGGGGGAAGTAAAAAATATGAAGCCAAATAGTGAGTACATGGTTCCCCCGGAATCCAATGTTCGATCAATCGATACCGCCCATGGGCGTTTGATGTGCATGCTGTCAACAGCGTTGGGTGAAACCATCAACACCCTTCTGATGGATGATGAAATCGTCGAAATCATGCTTAATCCCGACGGTCATCTGTGGATTGATCGCCTGGGCACAGGGCGGAGTGACACAGGCATGATCATTATGCCGGCGGACGCACAAAGAGTAGTTGAGCTTGTGTCTAGTTCTACCGGGAGCGTTTGCAATGCCAACGTCCCGATGGTCTCCGCTGAACTTCCGGGCAGCGGAAGCCGCTTTCAGGGTATGTTGCCGCCGGTTGTCGCACAGCCTGTTTTTACAATCCGCAAAAAAGCAATAATGATTTTTACGCTTGATGATTACGTCAGTCAGGGCATTTTGACGGAAATCCAAAAAGAAAAGATCAAGACAGCCATTGTTGAGAAAAACAATATTTTAGTTGTCGGCGGAACAGGCAGCGGCAAAACCACATTTATCAATGCGATTCTTGACGATATCGCCAAGACAAATGATCGCTGCATCATCATTGAAGATACGCTTGAACTGCAATGTTCAGCAAAGGATGTAGTTTTTTTACGAAGTCGTGAACATGTCTCCATGAATGACCTTTTGCGGGCAACCATGCGCCTGCGGCCAGACAGAATCATTGTTGGAGAAGTCAGAGGCCCGGAAGCCTTGACGCTCCTAAAAAGCTGGAACACTGGACATAGTGGAGGTAGCGCATCTGTCCACGCCAACAGCGCCAAAGGTGGGCTATTTCGCATGGAACAACTCATACAAGAAGCAGTTCCCACTCCACAACAAGTCCTGATTGCGGAAGCCATTAACATCGTTGTTTACATTGAAAGATATAAACACAGCCGGAGAATTAAAGAAATCGTTGAAGTGAAAGGATTCAAGGAGGGTGACTATATTCTGGCACCGCTTTAATATTTAACACTAAAAAAGAAAGAGGGGATTAGAGAGATGAAAAAAAGGTACGTTGGAGAAGTCTTGTTTTTAACCGTTATAGCCATGGTGTGTCTTATACCCTGTTCTGCTTTTGCAAGCGGAACAGGAATGCCCTGGGAAGGACCTTTAACAACCATTTTAGAGTCGATCACCGGACCGGTCGCCAAAATAGCCGGAGTGGTTGCCATTTGCATTACCGGCCTCGCTCTTGCCTTTGGCGAAGGCGGCGGCCTTATGCGCAAAATATTGGGTATAGTGTTTGGCCTGTCGATAGCCTTTTCGGCGTCTTCTTTTGGCCTTTCGTTCTTCGGCTACGGCGGCGGCTTGGGTTTTTAGGGGGTACTCATGGTTGAAATTGAAGGATTCGAAATGCCTTTGCACAGATCATTAACCGAACAGATCCTTATGGCGGGTGTGCCGAGGACTATTGCCATACTGAACGGCACCATTGCCGCCGCTTTCGGAATTGGCCTGCAATCATTTTATGTAATTCCTATAAGCCTTGCTCTGCATTGTGCAGCGGTCGTCATGACCAAACGAGATCCGCAATTTTTTGACTGCTTCCGTCGTCATATTAAACAAAAGCGCTATTATTCAACATGATCAGTAAAACAAAGGATGATAAGATGATAAATTTAAGCGAATACAAGAAAAAACCCGACAAGCTGACAGATTACCTCCCCTGGGCTTTCCTTATTGCCCCCGGCGTTATTTTAAACAAAGACGGTTCTATGCAGCGGTCTTTTTCATTTCGTGGCCCCGATCTTGATAGCGCCACGCAAGCGGAGCTTGTGTCAGTGACCGCCCGGCTCAACAACGCCATTAAAAGGCTTGGGGGAGGGTGGGGGATATACTGCGAGGCTTTACGAATTAAAAGCCAGGGCTATCAAGAATCAGTCTTTTGCGATCCGATAACGCTGATGATCGACGAAGAAAGAAGGACTTTTTTCTCTGCCGGCAACCACTATGAGAGTAAATATTATTTAACACTGGTTTATTTGCCGCCCGCAGACCAACAGAAAAAAATAGAAGACTTTTTTATTGAAAGAGGTCAGGCGGTCGCGAGTGACACATACGAAACTCATTTAAAGACATTCATCAACGAGTGTGACCGCCTCTATTCCCTGCTATCCGACATATTGCCGGAAGCACAACCATTAGATGATGATGAGACGTTAACTTATTTGCACAGCTGCATCTCGCCGGAACATCATTTTGTAAAAACCCCGGAAATACCAATGTATCTCGATGGCGTTATCGCGGATACGCCCTTAATATCGGGGTTAGAACCACGGCTTGGCGATTACCATTTGCGGGTTGTTTCAATATTAGGATTTCCGGGCAGCACCATGCCCGGAATACTCGATAATCTGAACAAATTAAATTTTGAGTATCGATGGGTGACGCGGTTTTTACCACTCGACAAAAAGGAAGCCATTGCTGAACTCGGAAGATATAGGCGAATGTGGTTTTCCAAACGCAAGGGGATTGCCACATTAATCAAAGAAACCATTACCGGCACGGAGAGCGCAATTGTTGATAACGACGCCACAAACAAGGCGATGGACGCCGATTCTGCGTTGCAGGAAGTGGCAGATGATGTTGTCAGCTATGGTTATTTCACAGCAGCGGCTATTGTTATGGATAAGGATTATAACATGGCTGAAAAAAAGGTCAGGGCATTAGAAAAAACAATTAATGGCCTGGGCTTTACGGTGATTAATGAAACGCTGAACGCGGTTGATGCCTGGTTTGGCAGCATTCCTGGCTTGTGCCGGGCAAATGTCCGCCGCCCGATTTTATCGACGCTCAACCTGTCACATATCTTCCCGCTATCTGCGGTATGGGCTGGCCCGGAAAAAAACAAACACTTGAATGCGCCTGTTCTCATACAGACGCAAACTTCCGGTCATACCCCTTTCCGGCTTGATCTGTACGTCGGCGACGTAGGACACACCATGATTGTTGGCCCGACCGGTTCCGGCAAGTCGGTTTTATTGTCTTTTATAGCGGCTCAGTTTCGCCGTTATAAGGACGCACAAGTCTATTACTTTGACAAGGATGCATCCGTGAAAGCCCTCACGGCAGGCGTGGGTGGTGACTTTTATGATCTTGCTGGAGACGGCTCCGCGCTGGCGTTTCAGCCTTTAGCCGCCATCGACAACGCCTCGGAAAGAGCATGGGCGGCAAGCTGGATACACGAATTTCTTGTTTCGGAAAATGTGGTGGTCACACCGGAGGTCAAAAAATCCGTATGGACGGCGCTTCTTTCCCTATCGGCGTCGCCCAGGGAAGAACGGACAATAACCGGCTTCTCTCTTTTGCTGCAAGACGCAAAACTCCGCCAAGCGTTGGAGCCAGCAACCATCAACGGCCCTTTCGGGCAGTTATTCGACTCAACCCGTGACACCCTGTCTTATGGGCGATGGCAAGTATTTGAAATGGCAAAACTTATGAATTTACAAGCCGCCGTACAGCCGACACTTTCGTATCTGTTTCATAAACTGGAGCAGCGCTTCACCGGGGTGCCGACCATTTTAGTCCTCGATGAATGCTGGATGTTTCTTGATAATCCCATATTCGCGGCAAAAATCAGAGAATGGTTAAAAGTTTTGCGCAAGGCCAACGTTGCCGTTGTCTTTGCCTCGCAAAGTCTGGCCGACGTGGAAGATAGTACCATTGCCACAGTCATTAAAGAATCCTGCCCAACTAAAATATTTTTACCTAATAACAACGCCCTCGATGAGCGCATATCGGCAATATATAGGGGTTATGGCTTAAACGACCGTGAAATTGAAATTATCGGAATGGCGACCCCAAAGCGCCAATACTATTATAAATCCACCGTTGGTTGCCGCCTTTTTGAATTGGCCT
>CAZNCH010000103.1:0-6283 GCA_964571555.1 uncultured Lachnospiraceae bacterium
GGAGTGACTGGAGTTCAGACGTGTGCTCTTCCGATCTAGGTGGTTGCGATCGGAAATGCTCTCGGCTACGGACAGTCGGTTACCACGGGTATCGTCAGTGCGGTGAACCGAAATATCGGGATGAGCAATTTGGCGGCAGGACTGATTCAGACGGATGCGGCAATCAACCCCGGAAACAGCGGCGGCGCCCTGCTGAACATGAAGGGCGAGGTGATCGGCATCAATTCCGCGAAACTGTCCGATACGCAAGTGGAAGGCATGTGTTATGCATTGCCGATCAATACGGCGCTTCCGATTGCGGAGCAGTTGATGAACCGTGCGGACAAAGAGGTGGTTGCGGAAGACGAAGCCGGTTACATGGGTATCGTCGGCGTCCTGATTTCCAAGTCTGATTCCGAGAAATACAGCATGCCGGAAGGCATTTATTTACAGCAGATCGTTAAGGATTCTCCTGCGGAACGCGCAGGGCTTCGGGTTGGCGATATCATTGAGAAGTTTGAGAATGTCAAGATCGGTTCCTATGCGGAACTTCAGGATGAAATGAAGTATTACGCGGCAGGGGACGACGTGACGATTACGATTTACCGTCAGGACGGCGGAGAGTATGTGGAGAAAACAATCCGATTAACGCTTGGAAAACGCATGGATTAAATTACGATTCTGTGCTAAAATAATAGAAACTGCATAGTGGGGTCCGAGATAGGAGCTATGCATGAACAACAGAATAATGATCGTTTGTATTTTAAGCCTGTGTGCGCTTGCTCTTTGCGGGTGCGGCGACAGGGCTTACACCTCACTGAAGGAACTGCCTGCGGATACGGAGGAAGTGTCCGCAGGCTCTTCCGACGTTATCGATGCAGATGCGGCGATCACCGCTGCAGAACCGCATCTTGCGACCGTTCGCGTCCATGTCTGCGGCGCGGTGAATCGCCCCGGCGTTTATGAATTGCCGGCAGGCTCGCGTGTTGCGGAGGCATTGCTTGCGGCGGGTGATTTTCACAGGAGCGCCGATACGGATTACTGGAACCAGGCGGCCTTCCTGACCGACGGCGAGCAGATTTACGTACCGACGGAGGATGAGGTGCGAAACGGGGCGCTAAAGAGCGGCGCAACTGCCTTGCAGAGTTCGGCGGACGACGGCAGAATTGACCTGAATACCGCATCGCTTGCGCAGCTGAAGACCCTGTCCGGCATCGGAGATGTGAAAGCGGCGGCGATCATTGCATATCGTGAGAGCCACGGGAACTTCCGATCCGTGGAGGAACTGATGCAGGTTGCGGGGATCAAACAGGGGTTGTATGACAGAATCAAAGATGCTGTTTGCGTGCGTTAGATGAGACGGCGGAGAATAAAGGAGATGCCCATGAAGGTACTGGTTGTGGATGACGAAAAATTGATCGTAAAAGGGATCCGGTTCAGTCTGGAGCAGGACGGGATGGAAGTTGCGTGTGCGTACGACGGAGAAGAGGCGCTGGAAATGATACGGGCGCAGGAATTCGACATCGTCCTGCTTGATCTCATGCTTCCGAAACTGTCCGGACTGGAAGTCTGCCAGCAGGTGCGTGAGTTCTCCAAGGTGCCGATCATCATGGTGACCGCGAAGGGCGACGACATGGACAAGATCATGGGGTTGGAGTACGGCGCTGACGATTATATTACGAAGCCTTTCAATATTCTTGAGGTGAAGGCGAGAATCAAGGCGGTTTTGAGAAGGCAGTCCGCCGAAGCCAAAAGTGAGAATGCTGCGGACGCTTCCGTGATTGAGATCAGCGACATGCGTCTTGAGGTGGAAGACCGCAGGCTCTATATTCAGGACAAAGAGATCAATCTTACATTCAAGGAGTTCGATGTGCTGGAACTTCTGGTTCGTAATCCCAATAAGGTCTATTCCAGAGAAAAGCTTCTGGAACTTGTCTGGGGCAGTGACTATCCGGGCGATGAGCGCACGGTGGATGTGCATATCAGACGTTTGAGAGAGAAGATTGAACCGAATCCGAGTGAACCGAAATATGTTCATACGAAGTGGGGTGTAGGCTATTTTTTCAAGGGTACGAACTAGAATCAAGAATCTGCGAATCTGGCGGAGCCTGCGCTTCCGTATTTTCCTGATTATCTGCCTGGCGGGGGTGCTGCCAAGCATTGTTTTGTGCAAGACCTTTCTTGCCAATTACGAGGATCGGGCGATTGCGATCCGTACCTCGGACGTGCAGAACCAGTGCCAGATCATTGCGAATCATTTGAGTACCTACGGGTATCTGAACGACCCCGATTACGAAGTTGTGAATGCGGAACTCGAACAACTTTCCAATCTGTATGACGGACGTGTCATTGTTGTCAATTCCGATCTGCGAATCATTAAAGATACCTATTCCATCAGCCAGGGAAAGACGATGCTCAGCGAGGAAGTGATCCGGTGTTTTAGGAAGGAGACAACGGCCCGCTTTGACGCGGTCAATCATTTCATTGAGATTACAACTCCGATCTCCGCCGTCGGCGCAGATGCCATAGATGGAGTTATGTTAACCGGTGTTTCCACAACAACCATACGTGAGACCTCGGATGCGATGAGGAACCGCGCCGTCATGATTATTGCTTTATTTGTGATCCTTACGGTGATCATGGCGTTCTTCGGTTCTCTCTTTATCGTGCGACCGTTCCGCAGGGTGGTGCGCGAGATGGATGAGATCAAAGAGGGCTTTGCCAAAGATTCTATCGACGTGCCGGATTTCATTGAGACGGAAGCCCTGTCCATTTCCGTGACGCAGATGGTGAAGCGGATGGCGATTCTGGATGAGTTGAGGCAGGAGTTCGTCGCCAATGTATCGCATGAACTGAAGACGCCGATCACCAGCATGAAAGTGCTGGCGGATTCGCTGATTTCCCAGGGGGATACGGTGCCGATAGAAATGTATCGGGAATTCATGGAGGACATTGTGCATGAGATCGACCGTGAGACGGGAATCATCAATGATCTGTTGACGCTGGTGAAGATGGACAAGACGCAGGGCGATCAGGATCTCAATGTGACCAGTGTGGACATCGGAGAACTGGTTGAGCATATTATGGAGCGGATGACCCCCATTGCCAGAAAGCAGGATGTGGAACTGGTGTTGGAACAGGTACGTCCCGTGACCGCTGAGGTCGACGAGATGAAGTTCACCCTTGCCATTTCCAATCTGATCGAAAACGGGATCAAATACAATCACCGCGGCGGTTGGGTTAAGGCGAAGATCGACGCGGATTATCAGTTCTTTACGATCGAATTGAGCGATACGGGGATGGGAATTCCCGAGGAAGCGCAGAGCAGGATCTTTGAGCGGTTCTATCGCGTCGACAAATCGCATTCCAGAGAGATTGGCGGCACCGGCCTGGGGCTTGCCATCACCAGAAGTGCGATTCTGATGCATCGCGGCGCGATCAAGGTGGAATCGACGGAAGGGGAAGGCACCGTATTTACGGTGAAGATTCCCAAGAGTTATATTCAGGGGCAGTGAGAATGAAGAAGGAAAAGGGCAGGAAGGATCACCGGGTGAAAGTCATTCGCAAAATTGCAGGTTGTTTTGCGCTTGTTCTTTGTATGCTCTGTCTTTTCGGCTGTACAACGACAGACAGACAACTGCAAACGGGCGGAGAGGGAACCTATCTTTACTACGTTTCGAGTGATGATACCAGGATCGTCCCCGTTTCCTACTCGATTCCGCGAGTGGATGCATCGAAATTGAGCGAAGAGAAGTATTATGAACGCGTAATTTATCTCTGGCTCGACGCTCTCTCGGAATTCCCGCCGGATGTGGAACTGAAGAGTCCGATCGAAAAGGAGCTGCATGTTGCCAACTATACGCTTGTCTCCGGTCAGCTCACGCTTGATTTTGATTCTTTCTACTATAACAAGACCTCGTTTGCCGAGGTGTTAAGACGCGCGGCAATCGTCAAAACACTGCTGCAAATCGACGGTGTGGAGGGCGTTTCCTTTACTGTAGAGGGAGAACCAATCACCGATTCCAAGCAGGTGCCGATCGGTGTGATGACGGCGGAAACTTTCGTCAGCAATCCGGGCGCGGAAATCAATTCCTACGAAATGACGTCGGTTGTTTTGTATTTTGCGGATGAAGACGGCGATAAACTGATCGAAACAAAGGAAAACGTGGGCTTTATCAGCAATATTTCGATGGAGCGGCTGATCGTGGATCGTGTGATTGCCGGTCCCCTGACGAAAAAATGTTATCCGACGGTTTCTCCGACGCTCAAGGTGATCAATGTTACCACGAAAGACGGCGTCTGCTATATCAATTTCGACAATACTTTTTTAACCAAAACGCAGAAGGTGACGGATGAGGCAGTTATCTATTCCTTCGTCAATTCTCTGACAGAGCTTCCGCATGTCGGCAAAGTCCAGTTCATGGTCGATTCCGAGACGGAAGTCACATTCGGAGATCATCTCTATTTGTCCGATCCGTTCGAGAGAAATCTCGATATGATCGAACCGCTGCAGGAAACCGAAGCCAGATAATTCGGTTCGGAGTCCATCTTTTTTCAGAATCACGGACATGCGATCTCTATAGGAGGTTCTATTGCGTTTCAGACGGCCGATGTGTTATTTTGCGGTTATTTTTGCGCTGTTTTTGATGCTGCTGACGCCGCATCTTGTGAGAGACGCGCCTTCCTTATGTGAGGACGGCGGTGAAATCGTTATCTACGGAAAACTGGTCGATCAACAGATCAAGGGCGATCGCTGCGTACTGTTTTTAAAGCATGTGATACCGGCTGAAACTGTTTCAAAAGACCGAAGCACTTCTCGCATTTCGAATCAGCGAGAGGTAAGGGAAACGGAAAAACGCGGAGAATACGGGTTGCTGTGCTATCTTGACGAGAAAGAACGAGGCAGGAAGATTGCGATCGGCAGCAGACTGAAGGTAAGCGGTCGCTATGACCGTTTCGAAGCGCCGGAGAATGAAGGACAGTTTGATGCCGGAGCATACTATCGGATTCGGGGATATCACGGCAGGATTTTTCGGTGCGATATCCTTGCATGCGAGGATAGAAACGGGTTTCGGAATCGGCTGTATGAATACAGAGAGAAATTGAAAACTTATTTTTCGGCATATCTTTCACCGGAAAGCGCGGGAATCATGCAAGCGCTCCTCCTGGGAGACCAGGCGATGCTGGATCAGGAGATCAAAGAACTGTACCGGAATGCCGGTATCGTGCATATCCTGAGTCTGTCGGGGCTGCATATCGCTACGCTCGGATTTTTGTTTATGAACTCTTTGCATCGGCTCCTTTTAAAGGCACTGCTTCGAATCCGCTTAAAGCGTCAGTCCGCAGTCATTCAGGGCTGTAAAATCGTTACGCTCATTTTATCCGTGACCGTACTCCTTCTCTATTGTCTTATGACGGGAACGGCGGTTTCTACGGTTCGAGCGCTCCTGATGTTTGGTTTGGGGGCGGTTGCGGATTTGTGCGACCGCACCTATGATCTGATCAGCGCGGCTGCCCTGGCGTCTCTTGTCGTACTCTGCCTTAATCCGCTGTATTTGTATGATGCAGGCTTTCTCTTATCCTTCACCGCGGTGCTATCGATCGGCATTTTGTATTCGGAACTGTTAAGAATGAGCGATAAATTGGAGAATAACAGGATCGTACAGGGGCTTACGCTTTCACTTTCCGTGACGCTTGGCACCCTGCCGATGGTTGCGCTGCAGCACTCGCAGTTTGCGCCTGCTGGGATTCTTCTGAATCTGATCGTCGTTCCGCTGTTATCGGTTGTTTTGCTTCTGGGAATTGTTTTGCTTTTTGGCGGAATACTGACACAATGCGTTCGAAGCGGGATCGGAGAATTTGCATCGTTGTTCTTTGACGGCGTATGTCGCGGCAGCGCATGGATAACGGACGTTATACTAAAACTGTATGAATGGATGGCAGAGCGGGCCACTTCTTTTCGATTTGCCGTATGGATCATCGGGCGACCGAAATGGTGGCAGGTGATCCTCTATTATTTCTTCCTCTTAAGTGGGATCCTTCTGGTGCGGCGATTTCGAAAAAAGGAAAATCATCCTTTGCGCAAAGACGGATCGGATCGCCGTGTGACAGAGATTGACCAAAGTAGTCGACACATAATCGGACGGGAAACCAGAAGAAGAATGAGAGCGCAAAGACTGATATTTTGCGGTTTTGCAATGATCGCATGCGTTATTTTATCGATGCGGTTCAGAGCCGAGTTGGAGATCCGCTCTCTTTCAGTCGGACAGGGAGATTGCAGTCTGATCATCGGAAAACACCTTCC
>CAZNCH010000104.1:0-5996 GCA_964571555.1 uncultured Lachnospiraceae bacterium
AACCTTGAATGATTTATTAGAAGTAAAGGTTGTTGCACCCAAAACAGCGAGTATCAAAACCTTTGCAGATTTTCTTGCTATCTTAATAGACTTAGACCGCCGGGGATTACGGATAAAGGGCAACACCACTTATTCGCAGGAAAACAATCAACTTATGGCTCATCTGTCTTTAGACATACCAAACGCTCAAATTGCTACCTTTATTCCAGACTGGAACAAGGTAAATCAGCAGCTTGCCGATGGATTGATTGATGAGGACGAATATAAAATGTGGTTGGAAGATACTTTGAAGCTATTCAATGTTCCCATTGAAGATTTTGTATAAATTTTTTTTCGACGGGTATACTTGAAAATGCCAACTGCATATGTTATAGTATGTGTAGGCAAAGCGATGTGAGTGTCCAATTTGGGCATAACGAAACCCCAGAGAGTGCCAGCTCTCTGGGGTTTCTTCTCCGTTAAGGTGGAGTCATCCTTTCAGGCTAGTTACCAGCTACTCGTCCCCATCTAGCCATTTGCAAATGTAGTAGGCAACTACACTCGCCATGATGGAGAGTATAAACGATGCAAGTATATCCAATTTGGCACCCCCTTTCTGTCACCAGTTTAGGGGCGGTAACAAACCTATTATAACATCTATTTTTCTTCTTACAATGACAAATTTCTTGCCACTTTCAAATCAATTTTCCCACATCCAAATAGAAAAACGAATATTTTTAGAACCAAACTAGAACCACACACTAATTTCTTCTGTATTTTTGAGCGTAAAAAGGCTCCCGAGGAAAACCTCGGGAGCCTTGATTTTACTGTATTTATTCGATATTACTCGATAATTGTAGCAACACGTCCAGATCCTACAGTACGTCCACCTTCACGGATAGCGAAGGTAAGACCCTGCTCACAGGCGATGGGATGGATCAGTTCGATCGTCATCTCAACGTTGTCGCCGGGCATGCACATCTCTGTGCCTGCGGGAAGGTTACAAACACCTGTTACGTCAGTTGTTCTGAAGTAGAACTGAGGACGATAGTTGTTGAAGAAAGGAGTATGACGACCACCCTCGTCCTTGGTCAGAACGTAAACCTGAGCCGTAAATTTCTTGTGGCAGGTAACCGAACCAGGCTTAGCCAATACCTGACCGCGCTCGATATCAGTTCTGTTGATACCACGAAGAAGCACACCGATGTTATCACCTGCCTGTGCTTCGTCAAGCAGCTTACGGAACATCTCGATACCGGTTACAACGGACTTCTGCTTCTCTTCCTTGATACCGATGATTTCAACTTCATCGGACATGTGAAGCGTACCACGCTCTACTCTGCCGGTAGCAACGGTACCGCGACCTGTGATCGTAAATACGTCCTCGACAGGCATCAGGAACGGCTTATCGGTATCACGCTGCGGATCCGGAATATAGGAATCTACGGTTGCCATCAGTTCCATGATCTTGTCGCCCCACTCGCTGGTAGGATCTTCCAGCGCCTTCAGCGCGGAACCCTTGATGATCGGGCAGTCGTTAAAGTCATACTCTTCAAGCTGCTCGGTAACTTCCATCTCAACGAGCTCGATCAGTTCGGGATCGTCAATCATATCGCACTTGTTCAGGAATACAACGATGTAAGGAACGCCCACCTGACGGGACAGAAGGATATGCTCCTTGGTCTGTGCCATAGCGCCGTCGGTAGCAGCAACAACGAGGATCGCACCGTCCATCTGTGCAGCGCCGGTGATCATGTTCTTAACGTAGTCGGCATGCCCCGGGCAGTCAACGTGTGCATAGTGTCTGTTCTCTGTGGAATACTCAACGTGTGCGGTAGAAATGGTGATACCACGCTCCTTCTCTTCGGGAGCCTTATCGATATTTTCGAAATCTACCATCTCATTACCGGGAACTCTCTCAGCCAGAACCTTTGTGATTGCTGCTGTCAGAGTAGTTTTACCATGGTCAACGTGACCAATGGTACCGATATTACAATGCGTTTTGCTTCTGTCAAATTTAGCTTTTGCCATTTTAAAACTTCCTCCTTAAATTAAATGAAAATACTCGTTCATTTGGGTCAGTGCCCACTAATAGTGATTATATTTCATTTGCGCCTATATTTCAAGGTTTATTTGGTAACCGACACGATTCGCGGCAATTTATGCTTTCTTCGTATTCAGCACCTTTTCCTGCACAGATTTGGGAACCTGCTCGTATTTCTCGAAGAACATGGAGTAGTTACCGCGACCCTGTGTTTTGGAACGTAAATCCGTTGCGTAACCGAACATCTCGGAGAGGGGAACGAAGCCGCGAACCATCTTGCCGTTTCCGACGTCGTCCATACCTTCGATCCGACCGCGACGGGAGTTAATGTCGCCGATGACGTCACCCATATACTCTTCCGGCATCGTCACTTCCACCTTCATGATAGGCTCAAGCAGTACCGGAGCCGACTTCTGCATCGCATCCTTGAATGCAAGCGAACCTGCAATGTGGAATGCCATTTCAGAGGAATCGACTTCATGATAGGAACCGTCATATACGGTTGCATGTACGCCGACAACAGGGAAACCGCCGAGAATACCTGCCTTGGTCGCTTCTTCGATACCTTCGCCGACCGCAGGAATATACTCCTTCGGAATCGCGCCGCCGACCACCTCGGAATCGAACTTGAACAGTTCTTCTCCGTTGGCGTCCATGGGCTCGAAACGCACCTTACAGTGACCGTACTGTCCGCGACCGCCGGACTGCTTCGCATACTTGGAATCCACTTCCACCGACTTGGTAAAGGCTTCCTTATATGCAACCTGGGGAGCGCCGACATTCGCTTCTACCTTGAACTCACGAAGCAGTCTGTCCACGATGATCTCCAGATGAAGTTCTCCCATGCCGGCAATGATCGTCTGACCGGTCTCGGGGTTTGTGTGCGCACGGAACGTAGGATCCTCTTCCGCAAGTTTCGCAAGAGATTCGCCCAGTTTCCCCTGACCTGCCTTGGTCTTCGGTTCAATTGCAAGTTCAATCACGGGCTCGGGGAATTCCATCGACTCAAGGATGACCGGATGCTGCTCATTACAGATCGTGTCACCTGTCGTCGTCAGTTTAAATCCGACTGCTGCTGCGATATCGCCCGAATATACCTTATCCAGCTCCGCTCTGTGGTTCGCGTGCATCTGCAGGATACGTCCCACACGCTCTTTCTTGCCCTTTGTCGCATTCAGCACATAAGAACCGGAGTTGATCGTTCCGGAATAAACACGGAAAAATGCAAGTTTCCCAACGAACGGGTCCGTCATAATCTTAAAGGCAAGCGCCGCAAACGGTTCTTCATCGGAAGAATGTCTCTCGATTTCATTGCCTTCCAAATCGGTTCCCTTGATGGACGGGATATCGCACGGTGAAGGCATGAATTCAATCACAGCGTCAAGGAGCTTCTGCACGCCCTTGTTTCTGTAAGCCGTACCACAGCATACAGGAACGGCGGTACAGTCGCAGGTTCCTTTACGAAGCGCTTTCTTCAGATCATCTACGCTCACCGACTCGGGATCTTCCAGGTAAGCCATCATGGTATCGTCGTCGAGTTCCGCGCATTTCTCAAGGAGCTCTTCATGATACAGTTCAGCCTCTTCCTTCATCTCATCGGGAATATCGGTAATTTCGATATTCTCACCCTTATCGTCATTGTAGATATAAGCCTTCATTTCAAACAGATCAATGATACCCTTGAAAGTATCTTCCTTCCCGATCGGCAGCTGAATGACAACTGCATTCTTGCCGAGACGGTTACGGATCTGATCCACTGCCGCATAGAAGTCTGCACCGAGGATGTCCATCTTATTGATGAACGCCATACGCGGTACATTATATGTGTCAGCCTGACGCCAAACGTTTTCCGACTGGGGCTCAACTCCGCCCTTCGCGCAGAAAACGCCGACAGCACCATCCAGTACACGGAGGGAACGCTCAACTTCAACGGTGAAGTCAACGTGACCCGGTGTATCAATGATGTTGATACGATGCTCTAAAGCACCCGGCTTCGGCTTGTTCTGCTGCTGTAATGTCCAATGACATGTCGTAGCCGCAGATGTAATGGTGATACCTCTTTCCTGTTCCTGCTCCATCCAGTCCATGGTAGCGGTTCCGTCATGCGTCTCACCGATTTTGTGATTGATACCAGTATAATAGAGGATACGCTCAGTCGTCGTTGTCTTACCGGCATCGATATGAGCCATAATTCCAATATTTCTGGTTCTCTCCAAAGGATACTCTCTTCCAGCCAAATTTTTCTCCTCCTAAAACTAGAACCTGTAATGCGCAAAAGCTCTGTTCGCTTCCGCCATCTTATGCATATCTTCTTTTCTCTTTACAGATGCGCCTGTGTTGTTGGCTGCATCCAGAATCTCATTCGCAAGACGTTCTTCCATTGTCTTCTCGCCTCTCTTACGTGAAAACATGGTCATCCAGCGAAGCGCAAGCGCCTGACGTCTCTCCGGTCTTACCTCGATCGGCACCTGATAGGTGGCGCCGCCAATACGTCTTGCCTTTACCTCGAGCATCGGCATGATGTTGCTCATCGCCTCTTCGAAAACCTGCAATGCCGGTTTCTCAGCCTTCGCCTCTACTCGTTCGAATGCACCATATACAATCTTCTGCGCAACACCCTTCTTGCCATCCAGCATAATGTTGTTGACAAGTTTGGTTACGACCTTGCTGTTGTATATAGGATCCGCCAATACATCTCTTTTCTGAATATGTCCTTTACGTGGCACGGTTCTTCCCTCCTTAACTAACAGTTTGTTAAATCCACGGTACTCACATTCCCTAAAATGTGTTCATGCGCTGTTCCTTCCAATATAAATAGTGAAACGAATGCAACATTGATACTTTAGTTGTGGTACGACTCTTGCCTCCTAAGAATTACTTCTTAGGTCTCTTAGCGCCATACTTAGAACGTGCCTGACGACGATTCGCTACGCCTGCAGTATCCAGTGTACCTCTGACAACGTGGTAACGAGTACCGGGCAAATCCTTAACTCTACCGCCGCGAACCAGAACAACACTATGCTCCTGCAGATTATGACCTTCGCCCGGAATGTAGGATGTCACCTCAATACCGTTGGAAAGACGTACTCTGGCAATCTTTCTAAGAGCTGAGTTAGGCTTCTTCGGGGTTGCTGTCTTCACAGCAGTGCAGACGCCTCTCTTCTGCGGAGAGGATGTCTCGATGGCTTCCTTGTGCAGGGAATTGAACCCTTTGCCAAGTGCCGGTGCCGCAGACTGCTTCACAGATGTCTGTCTACCCTTTCTGACTAACTGGTTAAATGTTGGCATTCTTTTCACCTCCTGTATTTAGTCTTTTGTGCGCAACAAAATAAAAGCGCTTTGCACGCACGCTAGATTATTATATGGGGTTTCCCCTCTGATGTCAAGCAAAACTTGCAGCTTGCCCCTCCTCTTGCACTCCGAACTTTGCAGCGAAAAAAGGCGCCGCAATGCGACGCCCTTTCCTGTAAAAATCATCTCATTTCCGCTCTTCTCACCCTACGGCTCGAAGGCTTCCTTTTTGTCCTTGTTGTATTTGTAGATGCAGTAGCCTGTGATCACCAGAAGCAGGAGCAAAAGCCACCACAACCAGAACAGCACCTTGAGGGGCGCTTCCTTCGCGCCGGGCAGTTCATTCTCAT
Source organism: uncultured Lachnospiraceae bacterium (assembly GCA_964571555.1). Classification (GTDB taxonomy): domain Bacteria; phylum Bacillota; class Clostridia; order Lachnospirales; family Lachnospiraceae; genus UBA2868. The sequence continues at coordinate 5,665 of CAZNCH010000104.1, forward strand.
CAATAACCACTTTCTTGGGCGCTTCCGCACCCGGAAGGAGTTCATCGAAAAGCGTTACCAGTCCGGTACCGGCAGGAGCCGCGCCGATGATTTCTTCACCGCCTGCAACTGCGCCCGTTCCGCCAGCCGCCGTCTCCGCCGCGCTCACTCTGACGCCTGCCACGCCGCTGGCGGGTACTGCAACACTTCCAACTGCGGGGGTATCAGGAACAACTGCCGGCGCCGGAACTGTCGGTGTGGTCGGACCAGGCGTTCCCGGTACGGGCGTCGGAGTTTCCGGCTTACTCTTGAATCTGGAAAGGTCGATCGCCGCTACGGCGTCTCTTGCTTCC